>NZ_CDRRQU010000004.1:0-91567 GCF_977044495.1 Cetobacterium sp.
TGTTAAAGCTTTTATAGATAGTTTAATATTTCTCTTATCTCTTTCAATCTCTATAATTTTTGCTTCAATCACATCTCCAACCTTATACAATTTATGTAAATCTGATGTTTTCTTCCAATCCACCTCTGAAATATGAATAAATCCTCTTGCTTCGTCAAGTTTTACTGTCAGACCAAAATCTAACACATCTAGAATACTTACTTTTACAACTTCACCTAGACTTAACTTATCTATTGCCTCTAGCTCTTTTGCTATAACAATCTCTTTTCTTGATAAAAGAATCTTCTTTCCTTTTTTATCCTCTTTTATCTCTTTTACAACAATCGGTAACTCTTTTCCTACAAACGAATCCCCTTTCTCTACTGGTATTTCTGACAGTGAATTAGGAAGGAATGCTTGCTGATGATATACCTCAACAATATATCCACCTTTTACTCTTTTTAAAACCTTTCCAGTTATAATTTCATGATTTTGAAGTGCTTTCTCCAGTTTTTCAGCTCCAACTTCCATATCAATTCTTTTCTTAGAACCAATTAAAACTAAAGAATCCTCCTCTTCAGCTTGAGACACCACTAGAACTTCAACTTCATCTCCTACGGCGTATCCTGTTAGCTCTTCTGTTCTTACTCTTACAGCCTTTGGCTCTCCAGGTACTTCTAAATATGTAAAGTTTCTATCCATGTTTACAATTGTTCCAGTCACTTTACTTTTTATTTCTTCATCCTCTTTTACTGGCATGTACTCATTTAATAATGCTTCAAAATCTTCGTAGTAATCAAAGTTAGACATTAAAGTTCCCCCTTATTTTATTTTCTATTTTTTTTATTATATCCTCTGGTGTTGATGCTCCAGCCGCTATTCCTACTTTCATATTTTCAGAAAAGATAGACATATTTAACTCTTTTTCATTTTGAACTAAATAACTATTTGGATTCTCAGCTTTTGCTACTTCCAGAAGTTTCTTGCTGTTTGAGCTTTTTAAATCACCTATGACTATTATTACGTCACAGATTTTTGCTAGCTTTTTAGTAGCCTCTTGTCTCTCACTAGTCGCTCCACATATCCTATCAAATATCTGAGCTTTTGAATAGTATTTTTCTAAATATTCTTTTATCTCTAAAAATTTACTTTTGTTCAAAGTTGTTTGAGTCAGTACCGAATAGTTTTTACTCCTCTCTAGGGAACTTTCTTTTAATTCTTCCAAATTTTTTAAAACATTTACTTTTTTTCCAAAGGAGATAATACCTTTTACCTCTGGGTGCTCTTTATCTCCAATGAAGATTATTTCATCTCCCAACTTTTCTCTCTCGATTAATATCTCCTTTATTTTATCCACAAAAATACACGTAGCATCATATATATTTACCTCTTTTTTTTTAAGTATATCTATTATTTGCGAAGTTGTCCCATGAGCTCTTATCACTATTGTGTCCCCTTTTTTCAAAGGATCGGTTCCGTCTAGTATTTCTTTCTCATCAACCATCATAAAACCAATATTTTCCATCTCTTTTACAACATCTTTATTATGAACAACCATTCCTAAAATATATTTTTTAGATATATTTTTTCTGGATATCTCATAACAAGTTTCAACAGCTTTTTTTACACCGAAACAAAAGCCCATCTTTTCAGCTCTTATTATCTCCATTTTTTTACTTTACTCCTCATTAAATTTTTTTACCTCAATCAAATCAACTAGATCTGCTATCATCTCATCCTCGTCTTTTCCATCACACTCCAAGGTTAAAACTCTTCCTTGTTCAGCCGCAAGAAGCATCAACCCCATAATACTTTTTCCATTTATAATTTCATCATCAAATATAACATTTATGTCTGAGTCATATTTACTTGCTGTTTGAACAAATAATGACGACGGTCTTGCATGCAACCCAGCTTTATTTTTAATAGTTACTTCTACTTTTTTCATCTCTGATTTCTCCTTTCAATCTCCTCTAAATATTCATTTAAGATATTTTTTATCTCCTGTGAATCTTTAGCTTTTAATAATTTTATTTTGATCTCTCCTAATTCTGCTATTTTTATCTTTCTAATTAAATTTCTAACTTTTGGGATATACGCAGGAGCCATACTTAAATCCCTTATACCTAAGCTTAGTAAAGCTATAACTGCCTGATTTTCTCCTGCCATCTCTCCACATACTGAAACTTTTTTATTTTTTTTAAGTCCTGCATTTGACACCATATCTATTGCTCTTATTACCGCTGGATCATAACAATCATACAATTTTTCAGCTATTGAACTATATCGATCTGTTGCAAGTATATATTGAGTTAAGTCATTGGTTCCAATAGAAAAAAAGTCTACATAATCGATAAAAATATCTGCCAACACCACATTTGATGGAACTTCTATCATCATTCCTACCTCTATATTTTCCTTAAACTCTTTTCCTTCAAGTAAAAGCTCTTTTTTACACTCTTCCACTAATTCTTTAGCTTCAACTATCTCTTTTAAATTTGTTACCATGGGGTACATCATCTTTATATTGTGATGCGTAGCTGCTCTTAAAATCCCTTTGATTTGATTTTTAAAAAGACTTTTATTCGCTAAAGTTAATCTCATGCCTCTACAACCTAAAGATGGATTCTCCTCATCCACCATCTCGTAATAAGATAACTTCTTATCCGCACCTATATCTAAGGTTCTTATTATTATTGGTTTATTTGGTTGAGTTTCATCAAACTCCCTCGCTATATTTTCATATATTTTTTTCTGCTTTTCTTCATTTGGAAACTCTACAGCCTCCATATATATAAGCTCTGTTCTCAGTAATCCTATCCCATCTGGTCTTTTTCGACTGACTTGAGTTATATCCAATCTACCACCTATGTTCAAGTGTAGATAAACCCGCTCTCCATCTAAAGTTACAGTTTCTTTATCGATAGTTTCCTCTATCTCTTTCATCTTATTTTTATATCTATTTTTTTCTTGTGCATACCTATTTAAGGTTTTTATATCAGGATTAGTTATAACTTTTCCCTCCATAGATGTTGTGTCTAAGATTATTTTATCTCCCCAATCCACAGAAAAAATGTCATTTCCACCCATTAAAGTAGGTATTTCTAGTGCCTTTGTCAATATTGCTGTATGGGATGTTTCTCCTATGTATTCCATTATAATTCCACTTAGCTTTACTCCACTGTAATAAATCTTTAAAAGCTCTGATGGTAGCAACTCTCTAATTACCAAAATTTTACCATTCAAGTTCGAATCCACATCATCTTCATGTGTTAAATTCATTATTATTCTTTCGCTTATATCCTTTATGTCTAAAGCTCTTTGCTTATAGATTGGATCCACTATTTTTTCAAACATCTCTATATACTTATTAGATACCTTTTTTACAACAGCCTCTGCATTATTTTCTTCTTTTTTTATCCCTTTTTTTATATCACTAATGAACTGTGGATCATCTAACATCATAATATGAACAGTTAAAATTTGTAAATCTTCTCTACTTATTTTACCCTCTAAATTACTTTTTATTTGCTTTATGTCACTCTTAGCTTTTTGTACACTGGCTAAAAATCTTTCTATTTCCTCCTCCACTTTTTCGGAAGAGATTTTATAATTTTCAATGTCTATCTTTTTTTTTCTCTCTATATAGGGTTGACCTATAACTATTCCAGGGAAAATGCTTTTACCTATAATAACTCCCATTTTACTCACCCCTTGACCATTAATTGATATTAAAAATTATACCGTATTTCTATTTATTTTTAAACTATTATTTGTTCATGATCCATTAAAAAATATTTTTTAAATATTTCAAAAAAACTATTGACATTTATTTTATTTTGTATTATATTAAATGCAAGATTAGCACTCCTCTTAATTGAGTGCTAATAAAAAGTTAAAAAGGGTGATTTTATGGTTGTCAGCGATAGAGAAAAGCTCGTTCTTAGTGCCATTATAGATTTTTATCTTCTTTCCGGGGAAACGATTGGTTCTAGAGCTCTTGTAAAAAAATATAATATAGATCTATCCTCTGCAACAATAAGAAATGTGATGTCTGATTTGGAGGATATGGGGTTTATTTCAAAAACTCATACGTCTTCTGGAAGAATCCCCACAGATAAAGGCTATAAGTTTTACTTAGAAGAACTTCTCAAAATTGAAAAACTTTCAAGAGAGGAGCAAGCCAGAATTAATTCTGTCTACGATTTTAAAATGAGAGAGTTGGATTCTGTCTTAAAAAAAACTTCAATGCTTTTATCTAAATTAACTAATTATGTTGGAATTGTTATTGAGCCTACACATAAAAAAGAAAAAATAAAAAAAGTTGAACTGGTTCATATTGATGACTATATGGCTATGGCTGTTATAGTCATGGAAAATAAGAGTGTTCGAACTAAAAAGATTTTCTTTGAAGAGTTGTGTAGTCAAAATGAACTTCAAAAGTTATCACAACGAATTAACAATGAAATTAGAAATAGTTCTGTTGAATCTCACGAAATTGAAAAAATTATTGACTTTGTCTATAGTGAAGTAGAGGGAAAACTATTTTTAGAAAACTCCTCTGAAATATTTAGAGATAAGCAGGTTAATGAGATTAGTGATGTTCTAGATATTTTTTCTAAGAGAGAAAAAATAAAAGAACTTTTCGAAGAGGCAATTAAATCTAGACCTTTTAAAGATGGTGAAGTCAATGTCATATTTGGTGAGGAATTAGCTGTAAAAGGACTAGAAGATTATAGCTTTGTATACTCTGTTTATAATATGGATAACTCTCCTGGAGTAATAGGCGTCATGGGACCAAAGAGAATGTCTTATTCTAAGACTATGGGACTCATACAGCATATTACAAAAGAGGTTAGCAAAGTTATAAAAGAAATAAGTAATGAAGGAGATAGTGATGGCAGATAAAGAAATGAAAGAAGAAATAGTTGAAGAAATAATTAATGATACTGATAACATAGAAATAGCATCTCAAGAAGATGAAATAAAAAAATTAAAAACTGAAGTTGAAGATTGGAAAAACTCTTACTTAAGAAAACAGGCTGAGTTTCAAAACTTCACAAAAAGAAAAGAAAAAGAATTTGATGACTTAAAAGCTTTTGCTTCTGAAAAAGTGGTAATAAAAGTTTTAGATATAATTGACAATCTAGAACGAGCTGTTGCTGCTGCTGCTGAAACAAGAGATTTCGATTCCCTAGTTAAAGGTGTTGAGCTAATACTTTCTCAAATGAAGAGTACTGTTACTAGTGAGGGTGTCGAAGTTATCGGAACTGAAAAAGTTACATTTGATCCTCATTTACATATGGCAGTTTCTGTTGAAGATTCAGAAAATCATGCCAATGATGAAATTATAGCAGAGTTTCAAAAAGGTTATAAAATGAAGGGAAAAGTTATTAGACCCTCAATGGTTAAAGTTTGTAAAAAATAAGGTTGAAAAATTCAGATATATTAGGAGGTTTTTTAAATGGCAAAAATTATAGGAATTGACTTAGGAACTACCAACTCATGTGTTGCAATAATGGAAGGGGGATCGGTTACTGTAATCCCTAACGCTGAAGGAGCTAGAACAACTCCATCTGTTGTAAGTATTAAAGATAACGGTGAAATTATTGTTGGAGAGATTGCAAAAAGACAAGCTATCACAAACCCTGCATCAACTGTTCTTTCGATTAAAACACATATGGGAACTGATTATAAAGTTGATATTCATGGAAAACAATATACACCGCAAGAGATTTCAGCTATGATATTAAAAAAATTAAAATCTGATGCAGAATCTTACTTAGGAGAAAAAATTACTGAGGCTGTAATCACTGTTCCAGCTTACTTTACAGATGCTCAAAGACAAGCTACAAAAGACGCTGGAGTTATCGCTGGATTAGATGTTAAGAGAATTATAAATGAGCCTACTGCTGCCGCATTGGCTTACGGACTTGAAAAAGCTGGAAAAGAGGAGAAAGTTTTAGTGTTTGACCTTGGTGGAGGAACATTTGACGTTTCTATCCTTGAAATTGCTGATGGAGTTATCGAAGTTATATCAACTTCAGGAAACAACCACTTAGGTGGAGATAATTTTGACGACGCTATCATAAAATATTTAGTTGAAGAGTTTAAAAAAGAGACTGGAATAGATTTAGCTAACGATAAAATGGCATACCAAAGACTTAAAGATGCTGCGGAAAAGGCTAAAAAAGAGTTATCTACATTGATGGAAGCTCATATATCTTTACCATTTATTACAATGGATGCAACTGGACCAAAGCACTTAGATATCAAATTAACTAGAGCTAAGTTCAACGATTTAACTAGAAACCTTGTTGAAGCTACTCAAGTGCCTACAAAGGATGCATTGAAAGCTGCTGGATTAAATCCATCAGATATCGATGAAATTTTATTGGTTGGAGGTTCTACAAGAATCCCTGCTGTTCAAGAATGGGTAGAGTCTTACTTTGGTAAAAAGCCAAACAAAGGTATCAATCCAGATGAGGTTGTTGCTGAGGGAGCTGCTATTCAAGGTGGAGTGTTAATGGGAGATGTTAAAGATGTATTACTTCTTGACGTTACTCCATTATCTTTAGGAATCGAAACTTTAGGAGGAGTATTTACAAAAATAATCGAAAGAAATACTACAATTCCTGTTAAGAAATCTCAGGTGTTCTCAACTGCTGTTGATAACCAACCAGCTGTTACGATAAATGTATTACAAGGTGAAAGAGCAAAAGCCGCTGATAACCATAAACTAGGAGAGTTTAGTTTAGAAGGTATCCCTGCTGCTCCAAGAGGAGTACCTCAAATCGAAGTTACATTCGATATAGACGCCAACGGAATCGTTCACGTTTCTGCAAAAGATTTAGGAACTGGAAAAGAGAGCACTGTAACTATCTCTGGTTCAACTAACCTTTCTGCTGACGAGATTGAGAGAATGAAAAAAGATGCTGAAGCTAACGAAGCTGAAGATAAAAAATTCAAAGAGTTAGTTGAAACAAGAAATAAAGCTGATATGTTAATTGCTTCTACTGAAAAATCTGTAAAAGATTACGCTGAAAAAGTTACTGAAGATGAGAAGAAAGCTATTGAAACGGCTATTGAAGAACTTAAATCAGTTAAAGATGGAGACAATAAAGAGGCTATAGATGCTGCTATTGAGAAATTATCTCAAGCTGCTCACAAATTAGCTGAAGAAATCTACAAAGATGCTCAGACTAAACAACAAGGTGGAGCCGCTCCAGAAGCTAATGAAACTGATGATGTTGCAGATGCTGAGATAGTTGACTAATATTAGTAATTAATATATACTTTACTTAAGGGATAGAGACAACTCTATCCCTTATTTTAAGAAATGGAGGATTTTTGTAAATGGCTAAAAGAGACTTTTATGAAGTTTTAGGGATTGCTAAGGGGGCATCTGATACTGAAATAAAAAAAGCATATAGAAAAGCTGCTATGAAGTACCACCCAGATAAATTTAGTGGTGCTAATGAAAGTGAGAAAAAAGAAGCTGAGGATAAATTTAAAGAGATTAATGAAGCATACCAAATTCTTTCAGACGAAAATAAAAGAGCACAGTACGATAGATTTGGTCACGCTGCTTTTGAAAATGGTGGTGGTGCCGGAGCTGGTGGCTTTGGAGGATTTAGTGGTGGCTTCGAAGATTTAGGAGATATCTTTGAATCATTTTTTGGCGGAAACGGAGGATTTGGTGGCTTTGGAGGATTTGGTAATTCTCGTCAAAGAGGTCCAGAACCCGGTGAGGACCTAAGGTACAATCTTGAATTAACTTTGGAAGAAGCTGCAAAAGGTGTTGAAAAGACATTGAAGTATAAAAGAACTGGAACTTGTAAAACTTGTCACGGAACTGGAGCTCAAGAAGGATCTAAAATGAATAAATGTTCTAAGTGTAATGGAACTGGAACTATTCATGTTACTCAGAGAACCGTTTTTGGAAACTTCCAAACTGCTCAAGAGTGTGATGTTTGTCATGGTAAAGGTGAAATTCCTGAAAAGAAATGTAAAAAGTGTCATGGAACTGGAATTGATACTGAAACAGTTGAAAAAACTATCAAAATTCCTGCTGGTATTGATGACGGTCAAAAACTTAGACTTTCTGGAATGGGAAACGCTAGTACGGAAGGTGGACCTAATGGGGACCTTTATGTCTACATCACTGTTAAACAGCACCCATTCTTTGAAAGAAATGGAGTGGATATAATCTGTAATGTACCAATCACTTTTGCACAAGCAGCTCTTGGAGGAGACATAGAAATTCCTACATTAAACGGCAAGAAAACGATTAAAGTTCCTGCTGGAACTCAAAACGATAAGATGTTTAGACTAAAAGGAGAAGGAATTAAAAATCCTAGAAGTCCTTACACTGGTGATCAAATTGTTAGAATTAAAATTGAGGTTCCTGTTAACTTAAACTCTGAACAACAAGAACTTCTAAAGAAATTTGACGAAAGCTTGAAAGATAAAAACCATAAAGATAATAAAAACTTTTTCGATAAATTAAAAAACTTCTTCTCTTAAAAATTATTGAAAAGTATACTACCTTATGGTATACTTGTGTTAGAAAAATTATATTATCTCTAAGGGGGCTATAAGATGAATGAATTATTTACTAAATACGGTGGTATGATACTTACTTTTGCTATTTGGGCGGCTGTATTCTATTTTCTACTTATTTTACCAAACAAAAAAAAGCAAAAGAAACATCAAGAAATGTTAGACTCATTAAAAGAGGGAGCTGAAATTGTTACTAACGGTGGTATCAAAGGCACTATATCTAGTATCGGTCCTGAGTTCTTGACTATTAGAGTTGATAAAGGTTGTAACATCCAAGTGCTTAAGAATTCTATTTCAAGAGTTTTAAAATAAAAATATTTACAAAGGATGGAATTGGTATACTTTTCCATCCTATTTTATTATTTTAGGTCAATGGAGAAAATTATGAAAAAATACCTTATATTTTTTATCTTTTGTTTATTTTCATTAACTATATTCGCCAATAATACTATAAAAAAAATCAGGCTCAATAACAATCCTCCACAGTTAGTCTTCGATATCTCTGGTTCTATAAAACCAAAATACAATTCAAGTTATGATGAATACAATAGATTACTATTTCTTGAAATTGAGAAAGTTAAAATGGGAACAAAGTTAAATAGTTCAAGCCTTTCTGGTAAAAATATCGAAAAAATAGATATGATTGATTATGGATCAAATATTGGATTTTTTATAAAATTAAAAAAGGGGTCTGGTCATAAAGTTCACACTTTATCCAATCCGTACAGAATCGTTATCGATTTAAAACCTACAAATTCAGCTAGAAAAGAGTTCACTGTTGCCATTGATGCTGGACACGGAGGAAAAGATCCTGGAGCGATTGGTTTTAACAAATATAAAGAGAAGGATATCGCTTTAGCTGTTGCTAAAAAATTACAAACTAAACTCTCAAAAGATTTCAATGTTGTCATGACTAGAAATAATGACACCTTTATTAGCCTTTCTGAAAGAAGTAGAATTGCTAATCGTGAAAAAGCAGATATTTTTGTGAGCTTACACTTAAATGCTTCTAAAAATTCCACAGCCCAAGGAACAGAAATATTCTATTTTTCAAAAAAATCATCTCCCTACGCTGAAAAAATTGCCTCCTATGAGAATAGCTTCGGTGAAAAATACGGTGAAAAAACAACTAGTATAGCTCAAATAATGGGGGAACTTGCATATAACAAAAACATGGAAAAATCTATAACTATCGCTAGGCCTTTAAATTCCTCACTTTCCAAAAGACTTGGTATGAAAGATCGTGGAATCTATGGAGCAAACTTTGCTGTTTTAAGAGGTTTTAATGGTCCTGGTATTCTTGTAGAACTCGGTTTTATAACAAATAAATCAGATGTTACAAAACTTTCTAAGGATGTAAATCAAAACGTTATGGCAGATGAACTCGCAAATAAAATCAGATCTTTTTTCTATTAGGAGGTTTTATGTCAAATAAATTAAAAATATTTTTAATAATTTTAGCAATTCTTGCTATTTTCACAGGAGTATATTCAAATAAATTAAATGAAAGAAGTAAGACAGTCGTGGCTATCTCCACCCCTACTTCAGAAACTATTCAAAAAACAGAGATTAGCACCCCAATTTTTTTTCCTAATCTAAAAGAGGGAACTCTTTCAAAAGAGGATATTCTTTTAAACTCTAATATCTCCAATAATGAAGATATTCTGAAGGACATAATCTCTCAACTTTTAAAAAAATTAGAAGATAAAAATATCTTAAAAAAAGAAAATTTTAAATATGAAGTATACATAAAAAATAGAACTCTTTATTTAGACTTAGACTCTAAGGTTTTATCTTCTGCTAAAACTCCACAGGAAGAATTACTTTTAATTTACTCTTTTGTAAATAGTCTATTAACTCCGGGCGGAGCAAATGATGTGGTCTTACTTATCAATGGTTCACAAACCGAGAAAGTTAATTTTATCAACATAAGTAAAAGCTATAAATTGAATAGCAATATATAAAATTTTGAGGAGTTTCTACTTTCAGAAACTCCTTTTTAAAAATTTGGAGGAATATTATGAATATAGACTTTTTAAAAAAGGAATTGGCTACTGTTCTCTCTAAAAAAAGATATGAACACTCCATAAGAGTTTTGAATACTGCCCTCGCTCTGGGAGAGATATATAACGCTAATTTGAATGAGATTGCAATTGCATCTCTTTTGCATGACTACGCTAAAGAGTTTACAAGAGAGGAACTTATTAAAATTTCTAAGGAGCACTTCACCGAAGAAACGAAAGACTACATAACTAACGTTGAAATTCTTCATAGCTATGTAGCTTCATATATCGCAAAGGACAAATTTAAAATTGACAATACAGATATTTTAAATGCCATAAAATTTCATACAACTGGAAGAAAAAATATGAGTTTAGTTGAAAAAATAGTCTATGTAGCTGATGCTATTGAACCCAAAAGAGATTATCCCTATGTAGAAGAAATTAGAGATTTAGCTCTAGTAAATCTAAATAAAGCCATTTTACTAGAAGTTAATAAAAAAATCGAGCATCTTATAAAAGGAAATTATGTCATTCATATAAACTCCATTGAGATGCGAAATTGGCTTTTAAAAATAAGCTAATCGGAGGAAATTATGAAAATAAATACAAAATTGAATAAAGAGCTTGATAGATTAAAAAATATATTAAAAGGTAGCAAAGCCCTAACTCTAGATGAGATAACCAAAGCTATGGGATGGTCACCTAAATTAAAAAAAGAAAACAGAGATATTCTTGAAACTTGGCTTAGCTCTGGTGAAATTATGAAAAATAAAAAAAATAAATACAACATACCTGAAAATTTAGGTTTTATAAAAGGCAAATTTTCAAATATCAAGGGTAAATTTGGATTTGTTGATACTGATACTGAAGGATACTTTATTCCTCGAAGCAAATTTGGTACAGCTCTAGATGGAGATACTGTTTTAATAAAAGTTATAACACCTCAGGGAAAAGGAAAAAAAGAGGGTGAAATTGTGGAGGTTCTCGTAAGAGAAAAAAATACAATTATAGGAATTTTTGAAAAAAAAGAGAACTTTGGTTTTGTTAGACCAACTCAATCGTTTGGCAGAGATATCTATATACCTAAAAACTTCTTTAATAAGGCTAAAGATGGCGACTTAGTTGTTGTTGATGTCACTTTTTGGGGAAGTGATGAAAAAAAGCCTGAAGGAAAGATTTTAGAATCAATCGGTAGTCCCTTTGATACAGATAATATGATTAAAGCTTTACTTCTTAGGGAAGGATTATCTGAAGATTTTCCAGATGATGTTATAGCTGAAGCTCGACAAATCTCACCAATAATTTCTGAAGAGGAGATTAAAAAGAGAAGAGATTTAAGGTCCCTTCCTATAATAACTATAGATGGTGATGATGCAAAAGATTTGGATGATGCTGTCTACGTTGAGAAATTAGACAATGGATTTTATAAACTTATTGTTGCCATTGCTGATGTTTCACACTACATTCAAACTGGTTCAAAATTAGATAAAGAAGCCGAAAAAAGGGGAAACTCTGTTTATCTTGTTGATAGAGTCTTACCTATGTTTCCTAAAGAGATTTCAAATGGTATATGCTCTTTAAATCCACATGAAGATAAACTTACATTCTCTGTTGAACTTCTTATTGATTCCCAGGGGAGAACAATAGACATTCAAGCCTACAAATCGGTTATTAAGACTGTTCATAGAATGACTTATAAAAATGTTAATAAAATTCTCGCTAAAGATTCTGAAGTTACTGAAAAATATAGCGATATAGTTGATATGTTGTTCACTATGTTAGAACTTTCCAAAATTATAAGAGCTATAAAGTATAATAGAGGGTCTATTGACTTTGATCTTCCTGAAGTAAAAGTTGTTTTAGATGAAAATAAAAAAGTTAAATATTTAAAAAATATTGAAAGAGGAGAGTCTGAGAGAATCATTGAAGACTTTATGATTATGGCTAATGAGGCTGTTGCAGAAAAGCTCTTCTGGTTGGAAATACCGTCTGTCTATAGAGTTCATGAGACTCCTGACCCAGAGAGAGTAAAAGCTTTAAATGAAACTCTTTCTAGGTTTGGATATAAAATTCACTCCTTTGAAGATCTTCACCCTAAAAAATTCCAATCTATTATTGAAGATTCTGAAGCTAAAGGTATCAATATGATTGTTCATAAGATGATTTTGATGTCTCTTAAACAAGCTAGGTACGGAGTTGAAAACTTAGGTCACTTTGGTTTATCGTCTAACTATTACACACATTTTACATCTCCAATTAGAAGATATGCCGACCTATTGATTCATAGAATCTTGAATATTGCTATTCATGGTTATCCTACTAAAAAAGAGTTTGGAATTCTTATAAACTATCTTCCGGACGTTACAGCTCATATCTCTCAAACAGAAAGAAAAGCTATGAAGGTAGAGGATGAAAGTGTCAAAATTAAAATAGTTGAATATATGCTGGATAAAATAGGAGATGAATTTAAAGCCACTATAGTTGGATTTAATAATAAAAAAATATTCTTTGAAACAGAGGAGCACGTAGAATGTTACTGGGATGTAACAACAGCTAAAAACTTCTACGAATTTGACGAAAATAACTACGTTATGAAAGATTTAGATATGAACCGAGAGTTCCATCTAGGAGATAAAATGGAAGTTTTAATCGTTAGATCCGACTTACAAATGCTTGAAATTGAAGTTGTTCCAACTGAATTTTATCATGATTATACAGACAGAAGAAAAGAGAGGAGATTTTAATGATATTAGCTAATAACAAGAAAGCTTTTTTTGACTACTTTATTGAAGATAAATTTGAAGCCGGAATTGAACTAGTTGGTAGTGAAGTGAAATCTATAAAGGCTGGTAAAACCAGCATAAAAGAATCATTTATTCGAATCATAAATAACGAAATTTTTATCATGGGAATGACCGTTGTCCCATGGTCCTTCGGTAGTGTTTATAATCCTGATGAAAGAAGAGTTAGAAAACTCCTTTTACATAGAGGAGAGATAAAAAAACTACACGAAAAAGTTACTCAAAAAGGTTATACAATAGTACCTCTAAATATTCATCTATCTAAGGGATTTGTGAAAATCGACATAGCTTTAGCCAGAGGTAAAAAAAATTATGACAAACGTGATTCTTTAGCTAAAAAAGACCAACAAAGAAATATCGAAAGAGAAGTTAAGGAACGATATTAGTAAAAAAAGCAGATAAAATATCTGCTTTTTTTACTGCTAAAATTTATAGATTAAACCTAATCCAAACGCATCCACGTGCTTACTATATCTTATATTCTTAACATTTTTATCCGTCACATAATCTACATATGAATAAGCTGCTAACAATTCAAGCTGTGAACTGTATCTATATTTAACTCCTATTGAATACATATTTGCATTTAAAACGTAGTCCGTATCGGTATATGTTTTCTCATTTGCACCTGTATTTGTATATTGATATCCTGCCATTAAAGTCCATCTTTCATACAACTGATAATCCACTCCAACTGCCACCTCATATCCATTGTCATAGTGGTCAAAGTTGTTTAAATCATCACTGGCTTCCTTTATAAAATAGTAGTTCCCAGAAGCCAACAATGTCAGCTTCTCTGTCACTTTATAAGAAGCTCCAATCGCTGCCATTGCCGGTAAATTTCTTTTCCCACTCCCCTCAGTCATCCACTGTTTAATCGCTGGGTCTTTTATAATAGTATTGTAGAACGTATCTCCTATTAGGTTACTTCCTGTTGAATTTATAAAACCTTTTTTCAAGTTATGCTCTTTATTATCAAAATCTAACTTAGTTTCAGTTTCATATCTCATTCCTATATTAAATTTGTCGTTTGGATGATAGTTTAATCCAAGTATTCCAGTCACTCCAAAAGCAGTTCTTTCTGAATCAATATCAAATTTTGCCTTTCCAGAGCCTAGATATCCTCCTAAATTATTATACTCAAAGTTTCCTTCACCTTTGAATTCTCTTTCAGCATCAATTAACCTAACTCCGACTGCACCACTCCAAACCTCATTAAATTTTCTAGCCACTCCACCCTGAAATGCTATATAATAGGATTTTCCATGTATTGTTGATCCACCTACGTATTTTGCCCCTATCGTCTCAAACATTGGATTGCTTGTAATTATTTGTGGAAAAGTTGCTATTCCTCCGGTATATGCTACACTTCCCCCACCTGCTATCGCTCCCGCATGAAAGAAAAATGCTGTCTCACCTTTCTTCTTCACTATCTGTAAACTTGGAACTACTGGAGATGCCTTATCACTTTCAAATCTATAACTACCGTATTCCATGCTGTAATCTTTTAAATGTGTTTGATTGCTCACCTGTATATAGGTACCGTCCTCTAGCCACACAGTTCCAGCAGGGTTATAATATGCCCCTGATACTCCTATCTTTCCTACCATAGCAGGATGTGCCAAGTACTCCGCATCCTGTTGTGAAAGATAATCTATACTTCCTCCCATAACATTTGCTGATAAAATTACTCCTAATAGTATTAGCTGTTGCTTAAATTTCATTGTCTCTCTCCTTCGTCATCTCTAAAGCTTTTTCTATCAGTACATCTCCCATTTCAATAATCTCTTTTTTGAAGGTTTCAAATTCTATATCCATATAAAACCCTGTACAGATTAAGGTCGCATATCCGTGAGAAAAATACCACCCTTTTTTTATGACCCACTCGATTATATCTTCAGGAAATTGATTATAATCTTTATTATTATTAAATCCACTATATATTAAATTTCTAAAATCCTCCATTATTTGATCCATAAACTCTCTTGGCAATCCTTCTCTTAAAAAAATTGTTCTAAATAACGCTTTCTCCTCCTTTGCGAAAAGACATATTCCAATTCCTATATTTAAAATTGACAAATCTGTATAATCACGTTTTGTGTATTCAAAAAGCTTTGTCTTAGCTTTTTTAGATAGTTCATTTTTTAGTTCTTCCATGGACTTAAATGCTGAGTATATGGCAATCGTTGACACTCCCAATTTTTTAGCTATATTTCTTGCTGTCACTTCTTTTAAGCTCTCGCTATTTAAAATTTCAAATGCACTATTTAAAATTTCTTCTCTGGTAAAATTAGGTCTTCTTCCCATTTTTTCTCCTATATGTTATGATATTTTTTAAACATGTTCTACATTATACCTTATTGTACATATAAATTCAAGTTTTTTATTATATACTATTGTTATGAAATTTTGTTTTTTTATTAAATATCGTTATTAAATAACTTCAATAAATACAAAAAGAGGCTCTCAAATAGCCTCTCTCCATAAAAAATTATTAAAAATAAATTCTTACTATCCCTTTATAACTTTATCATTAGACTCCATAAAAGCCAAATACTCCTCTTTTGTCATCACTGGTCTAAAATTACCTAAAATCTCTTTTGCTTTTTTTCCCTGTGCAAATAATAGGTCGACAACTGTTAATGCTAAAGCTTTTGCTGGCATTAGTATAGCAACTTCATCATCCACAGTTTTAAACTCTCTCGTATGAAGAGCTCCTTTTATTCCACCAAACATTGGATGAAGAGTCGGCATTATATGAGATACATCTCCAAAATCAAAAGACCCCGTGAAATCTCCACCTTTAATCATATCCTCTTTCAATCCTAAATACTCTAAATTTCTTTCTAAAACATCTTCCATAGAATCATGTCTTAAAATTGGTAAATATCCTGGAATTTCTGTTATTTCTATTTCAGCTCCCACCGCATAAGCACCCGCTGTTAATCCTCTATTTACTTTTTTATTGGCATCAATCATACCTTCTATTGTTCTAGCTCTCACATACGCCTCCATTCTAACATCAGCTGGAACCGAATTTACAATATCTCCACCTTTTGTTATGATTGGATGAAATCTCACTCTGTCACTCTCTTTAAATGTCTCTCTTTGAGCGTGTACATTGTTTATTCCTAGCATTGCTGCATTTAAAGCGTTTATTCCTTCATGCGGTGCCGAACCTGCATGAGCTTCCTTTCCTATGAACTTCACTGTTTTTCCTATAAAGCCATTACTTACAGGACCTGTTAGCACTTTTTTATCCCCCAAATCTAAAGCATGGAACATAACAGCCATATCTACATCATCAAAAGTCCCATTATATATCATCTCTTGCTTTCCACCAAAATATTTTATTTTTCCATCAGCTCTAAGTTGAGTTCTATATCCTAGCTCCACAAACTCTTCCGCTGGAGTAGCTATAAAATCAATCTTTCCTCCAAGTTCACTTAAAACTCCTGATTTTATCAATCCCGTTGCTGCTCCCAACATTCCGGCAATCTGTATATGATGTCCACAAGCGTGAACTGCTCCTAGCTCATTTGAGTCTAGATGGTCACTACAAGATATTGCATCCAGTTCACCTAATATAGCTACCTTAGGTCCTTCTACATCCATATTTGATCTTGCTCTACATCCTGTATAAGCTATCCCTTCTTCCACCTCTAATCCCAATTCATTTTTAAAATAGCTAGAAACTATTTTAGTCCCTTTAAACTCTTTATATCCAAATTCTGGGTTATCATACATATCCTGTCCCGCTTTTAATATTAACTCTCTGTTTTCATCAATAGCTTTTACTACTCTCTCTTTAATTTCATTTATGTTCATCATTCTCTCCTTAAATCTATCTAAGTATTTAATTAAATTGCCCCTTGTAGTTTTAGAACTGCTTGTGCTATCAGAGCACAAGCAAAGAAAATTGTTGTAAATACAACCAATGCTATTATTACTATCTTCCAAGACATTGCTTTTAACTCTTCTATTTTATTTCCCACAGATATTCCTGCAAAAGCAAGTAGTGGTGTACATAAAGGCATAAATTCAACTGTTCCAATCTGTGGTACAAAAAATTTTGATATCGGCAATGCCGGTATACTCACAATCATTCCAACTATAGTCGATAAAGCATAAGCTGGAAGTGGAAATTTTGGAAAAATATCTTTAACAATAAAACATCCCAGTGCTAAAATAATTATTAAAATCATTCCCGGAATAGCCCCGATAAATTGTTTTTGTAATCCAATAGCTTGTCCAGCTAAAACTATAACCCCTGCCATCGACATAAGTATAAAATATAGCATATATTTTTTTATATCTAAACTACGCATTTTGCTTCACTCCCTTTTTTGAAAACTTTGGAGATAACTTTTTATAATACCATTCTGTGAATGGCAAGGATATAAAAACAAGTATATTTACTCCTGTTAACCCCGATAACATATTGCTTGTTGATGCATAAGCAAAAACTTGATCCGCATATTGTGTTCCCACAACTTCAGCCAAAGAGGAGGCTGCCGCAGTCATCATACTTCCACTTCCTACTCCACACGCCATTCCTAATGCCAATGGATGAATTCCTGTATATATAGCTAACGATCCCAATACTCCAAAATATATTGTTCCTACAATTGTTCCAGCTAAATAAACTCCAAGCACTCCACTTCCTTCAAGTGATGAGATTCCATATTTCTCTCCAATTACTCCCAGAGAGGCTTCCCTACTTATACTTGATCCAGCTCCAATAGCTTCTCTTGTCAATCCTAATTTCAGTGCCAATGGAACAGCCACTAGAGGTGCTAATACGTGTCCTAACTCCTGTGCTAAAAATGCTGGACCTGCTTGGATAATTTTATCTAAATTAGGTCCTACAAATGTTCCTAGTTTTATTCCGAGCATTAAAAGAATCAACATAACCATGTCGCTGGCTATTTTCATCTCTTTTTCCCCAATAATCTCTCTCAATTTTCTGATTTTCTTTCCCAATAGATCTGGTGTTAATGTCATTCCAATAATTACAGCGAATAACATTGGGAATAGTGCTACCTTTCCCAATTGAATTTTTCCAACTTTTTCACAGACCAGTGAAATAATTGTTACCACTAAAAATACATTAATTGTGTTTTTGTTCATAGTGCTCACTCTTCCTTGATATAATTTTTATACAAGTTCTATTCGTCTCAAATAGGACTTTAATTGTTATAAAAAATAATACTATTTTTCGAATTTTATGTCAAGTTTTTTTCGAATTTTTCTTTTTATTTTTAATTATAATGTTTTGTTTCAGGACTTTAAAATATATATAAAATAAAAAGAGACGAATAGACTTCATCTCTTTAAGCTAAAAATTAAATCTTATAACTCTTCTTGGACGCCCTGCACTTGTACAAACTTCATACTCTATTATTTCAGCGTAACCGCTTGTTATAATCGGTTTAATTATCCTATTTACACTTCTTTCTGTTATTTCTAAAATTTCTGAAAGCTCCTTGCTTGTGAACTCTCTTTTACCAAAAGTTTTATGTAGTGCCCGTAACTTTGATAAATACTTTGGAGTTATTCCTATTTTTTTAGCCTCTTTTTCAAAATTTTCACTTATTTTAGTTGAATAGTCAAATCTAGTTTTTTTATAGAGAGGACCTCTTATTTTATTATCTGAAAAAAGGAAAATCTCTCCCTTATTATTTACTAAACTTATATTTAAAGCTTTTTTGGCATTTATCGTAGCTCCTTGGATGTTTTCTGCATATCCAATTCCAACTGCCACTTTTGCTCCTAAAATATCTATCTCATTTATTATTTTTAAAAAATTAATCTCATTTTCCTCTGTTTCCAATATCTTCTGAGTCGTAAAAAAGATATATTCATCCTCTGAAATCTCTTGATAATTGCCGTGTATATTTTTTGAATACTTTAAAAATATACCCTCTAAGCCTGTTTTAAAAGCTATTTTATCACTTTCTGTTTCATCTTTCCTATATTTTTTTACAACTTTTACTATCTTTACCCCGATTCTATTCTTTATATTCTCATTAATTTTTATATCTTTTAAAAGTGCTTCCATTTGACCACTAATCTCATTTTTTGTCGATTGCAATCTATAGACTGGTTTTTTCTTGCTCTTAAAATAGTCGTAGACATATCCAAAAGCTGTCAATATACAATGAACCTCTCCTTTAGCTAAATTCTTAATGTGTTCATCTAAAAAATCTAGTTCTGTTTTGTCCTCTTCATATTCTTGGACATCCACTTTAGCCAACGTTATTCCAAATTCATCAAGAGTATCCAATAATATATCTTTTTCAACTATATCAAATCCCACTTTTAAATCATTTATATTGGGATAGTTTTCTCTCACTTCCCAAAGAGCCTTTAAAATACTATCAGCTTCTCTATTTGAGTAAACTGTCGGCACATTTAATCCCAATTTGCTCACAATTTCTGAATGAACACCTATCCCAGTAGAAAATACTCCGTCCACTCTCCCCTTCAAATCTTTTAAACTTTCAATAGAGTCCCTTAGCTGTTTTATTTCATAAGGTAAAAATCGTATGTGAGAATATTGTAGTTCTAGAGTTTTTAAAATTTTTTTTACTGAGTCCGGATAGCCAATAATAGCAATTTTCATTCTCTACGCTCCCTAAATAATTTTTTATTTCCCACAATATTTTTTTCTAGATTTAAGAAGTTCACAGTTTTATAACTATTCATCTTCTTCGTTAAACTCCTCCGATATGTTTTTTAGATTCTCTAACTCTTTTTCTATTTTTTTTACTTTCTTATAAATCTCATTTATTCTGAATTCTAAGGAATTTAAAATCCAAAATTGAAAATGACTGGCTCTCTGTGATTCATAAAACATCCATATCAATTTTATTACACTGAATAAAATAGCTACTTGAACTGCTAATGTTGGAGTTATCCTATTGAATACTCCACCAAAAATTAACAGTGCTGCTATTATTACTATCAAAAGTATATTTATAATTTTATTTTGTTTACTGTTTACTCCACCTATCTGACCTACAATATTCCTAATTCTTTCTTTTTCTCTTTGAAACTCCTGTAACTCTTCTCTTAACTGCTCTTCTCCTCTCAAGTTTAGCCTCCTTTGTATTTTATACTCCCCAATCTCTTGGATATCTAAACTCTCTTCCTATGGTTCTTGTAGATATCTTTGCTATTAAAGGAAGTTTTCTTTTGTATTGAGACATTTTAATTTTCCAGATAATTTTATTCACAATCTCCTCTGGATAACCTTTTTTTATAATCTCATCTTTTTTTTCTCTCTCATCTATTAAAGCAAATAAAATCTCATCTGCCACTCTGTATGAAAATCCTAGTTCACTCTCATCAGTTTGACCCTCCCATAGGTCAGCACTTGGTTTTTTATCTATCAATGGTTGCGGTATTCCCATATACTTTGACAGTTCCCACACTTGAGTTTTATACAAATCTCCTATGGCATTGATAGCGGATGCCGCATCACCAAACTGTGTACTATATCCCAATAACATCTCTGTTTTATTTGATGTTCCCAAAACTAAAGCTTTTTCTTTAGCGGAGTAATCAAACAGAATACACATTCTTTCTCTTGCCATCCTATTTCCTTTTCTTAATCCATCCATGTCTGGATTCATTTGAAAATATGGTTCTACCATTGGAGTTATTTCTATTAGCTTTGATTTTATTCCTAAATCCTCTACAACTAACTTGGCGTGTTCAACACTTTCTTTACTTGAAGTTTTATAAGGCATAAGTATTCCCAAGACATTTTCTGGTCCAAAGGCTTTCGCAGCTAAATATGCCACTAATGCTGAGTCTATTCCACCTGAAAGTCCTAAAACGACCTTTGAAAACCCCACCTTTTTAGCTTCCTCTCTCAAAAAATCAACCAGTATCTCTTCAACCAAATTTAACTCTAAATCTAATTTGCAACCCATCTTTTTTCTCCTACTTATATAAGTTTTTAATCTCTTCAGCTATATCCATATCCAAGCCAAACTTACCTAATTTACAAGCTCTATAGTCTCTTAAAAGTGTATACGTCGCCTGCTGAACATTTAAGTTTCCGCCCTTTTGTAACATATTCATTCTAAGGGCTATCGCTTCTATTATTCCAGCACTAACTTGTTCAAAATCTTCATCTAAAAGTTTATATTTTTCTTTTAAAACATCTTTTTTTCCCATTTTTAACATTTTTTCTATTAAAACACACGCCACTTCATCTATTGGAAGAATTTCATCTCTAATAGCCCCTGTTATTGCTAAATTATAACCAACCTCTTGGTTTTCAAATTTTGGCCACAAAATTCCAGGAGTATCCAGAAGTTCTAAACCTTCTTTGATTCTAATCCACTGCTTTCCTCTTGTAAAACCAGGTTTATTCCCCACTCCAGCACTGCTTTTCCCAACTATTCTATTGATTAATCTCGATTTTCCAACATTTGGAATTCCCGCCACCATCAATCTTGTATTAACTTTTCTTAAGCCTTTTTTTAACAATCTTTCTTTTTTTTCTTTAGAAACTTTTTCTATTATTGTATAGAGAGTCTTTATATTAAAACCCGTCTCTGCTGATAATTCTAAGACTTCGTCTGCAAAATTGTTTTCTTTAAAAAATTTTTTCCAAAAATTAAGTTCCTCTTTTGTAACCAAATCTGATTTATTTATTACAATTACTCTTTTTTTATTTTTTGCAAAACCAGCTATATCAGGGTTTTTACTTGATAAAGGAATTCTTGCATCTACAACTTCAAGAACAATATCTATTAATGGCATATTTTCCTTGATTAAATCCTTTGTTTTTTTCATATGCCCCGGATACCAGTTAATTTTTGTCATTGACATTTATCTCTCACCTCTACTTCTCATTCCCCTTTATTAAAAGAACTATCTCTCCTTTTATAGGGTTTTTCGAAAGCTTCTCTATTAATTCAGTGGTTGTACCTCTTAATATCTCTTCGTAAATCTTTGTAATCTCTCTTACGATTACAACCTCTCTTACGCCAATAAAAGTCTCTATATCTCTTAACGTTTTCTCAATTCTATGTGGAGACTCAAATATTACAATTGCCCTCTCCTCTTCCGCTAAAGATTTTAAAAGAGTCTGTCTCCCCTTTTTCTTTGGCAAAAATCCTTCAAAACAAAATCTTCTGGTTGAAATCCCTGCAACCGAAGCTGCTGCTGTCATTGCGCTTGGTCCTGGAATAGGTATAACTTTTATACCTCTTTTTAAAGCCTCGTCCACCACTTCAAACCCCGGGTCTGATATACAGGGAGTTCCTGCATCTGTTACTAAAGCAATTTTATTCCCATTTTCCAACATATTTGCAATGTTAGAAACTTGATGCATCTTTGTATGCTCATCATATCTATATACTATTTTTTCTATTCCCAAATGATTTAATAATTTTTTTGTTACCCTTGTATCTTCCGCAAAGATAAAATCTACCTCTTCAAGAGTTTTTATGGCTCTCAATGTTATATCGTCTAAATTACCTATAGGTGTTGCTACTATATAAAGCATTTTTTACCTCATTTCTTCCTATTTTTTCTCTAAAAGTTTATTCATCTCCTCAACCGCTTTATCAAGTTGAATATCACCTTTTGAAATTATTTTTTTGGCTTCCTCTTCTCCTTTAACCTCTTTTATTATTTTATTTCTGCTCTCTTTTGTTTCAGCTTCATTTACATTTGTGACAAAACCATCAAAAAATAAGAAATCATCTTTTTCTTCCACTAAGATATCTGGATTTATTCCTTTTCCATGAATAGAAACACCACTAGGAGTATAATACTTAGCTATTGTTAGTTTTATTCCATCTCCATCTGGCAAAGGTAACAAAGTTTGAACACTACCCTTTCCAAACGATTTCTCTCCAATTAGAATACCTCTTTTATAATCTTTTATTGCCCCTGAAACAATTTCAGAAGCTGAAGCACTTCCTTCATTTATTAAAACTATCAGAGGAAAATTCCCAAAATACTTTCCTTCCCTATATGCTATCTCTTCTTCACCAGTTTTTCCTTTTGTACTCACTATTTTTCCTTCTGGAATAAACATGGAGGATATCTTCACTGCCTGACCTAAAGATCCACCCGGGTTACTTCTCAAATCAAAAATAATACCTTTGGCACCCTTTTTAATCAACCCTTCCAAATCTCGACGCACATCTTTATAGACATCTTCACCAAATTGTGTCAATCTTAAATAACCAATATCTTTTCCAATCATTCTACTTTTTACATATTTTAATTGAATAATTGCTCTTTTTAATTCAACATCTTTAGTCTCTTTCGCCTCTTCTCTATAAACCGTAAGTTTTACCGAAGTTCCAGCCGCACCCTTCAGCTTTTTAACACTTTGCTCACTTGTCAATTTGTATGTACTCTCACCGTCTATTGCTATTATTTTGTCCTTAGCTCTTATTCCAGCTAAATATGCTGGTGTATCCTCTATCGGTGAAACTACAACTAAAGGCTCATCTGGTTTTTTCTGAATTACCATTCCTACACCTGCATATTTACCTTCGATATCCTCTTTAAAACTTTCTAAATCCTCTTTTGTAAAATAATTAGAATGAGGGTCATCCAATGATTCCATCATTCCCTTTAATGCTCCTTGCATAAGGGTTGTGTTAGTTGGATCCTTTTCAGCCCCTACATGATTTTCTTTTATGATATTCATAATATCAGAAAGTTCTTTTAATTCTTTTATATTTGCAATAAATCCATTATCTACAGAATATGATGGAACTGTATTGACAATCATAATTCCAGATAAAAGTAGTGCTACTCCAGCATTTCTTAACAGTTTTATCATATGGCTCCTCCCAAGTTCTTTCCTAGCTTTACAACTGATTCTATGTTGATATGTGACTCTTCCTCTCCCATTTCAAATAAAGAGATATATTCAACATTTCCTTTTGTACCTGTTATAGGTGAAAAATCTAACGATTTTAATCTAAGTCCAAATTTTTTAGCTTCCTCCATAACCATTTCTATTGCCATTATATGTTTCTTACTATCTTTTACTATTCCACCCTTTTCAATATTTTCTTTTCCTACTTCAAATTGTGGTTTTATTAATGCCATAAGTTTAGTATCATTTCTAAAAAACTTTATCAGATGCTCCATTACCTTTGTAATAGATATAAATGATACATCCATAACTATATAATCTACTTTCTCATTATCTAACTCTTCTAATATTAAATCTTTGATATGAGTATTCTCTAACGATTTCACTCTGCTATCAGTTCTTAATTTCCAGTCTAATTGGTTTGTTCCCACATCTACCGCATATACAAAAGATGCGCCATTTTGTAATGAACAATCTGTAAATCCACCTGTTGAAGACCCTACATCAAGAACTCTTTTTCCCTGTAAATCCAGTTTGAAAACATCTATAGCCTTTTCAAGTTTTAATCCGCCACGACTTACATATTTACAAGCGTCACCTTTAACTCTTATCACAGGCTCTTCATCTATTTTTATAGATGTTCCGGGCTTATCTATTTTCTTGTCATTTATTACAACCAATCCAGCCATAATTGCTCTTTTTGCTTTTTCTCTAGTTTCATAAAATCCTTTTTCAACTAGTAGAAGGTCTACTCTTTCTTTCATTAATTTCCTTCCTTTTCAAAAATCTTATCATCCTCTAGATAGTTCAACAGTGGATTTTCTAAAATCAGATTTTCAAATCCTAATCTATCGACAGCTTTTATTAATTTTTCAGTTTCTCTAACTCTCTTTGTAAAAAAGTCATCTCCTATGGGGATTTTCTTTTTACTTCTATAGTAACCTAATAACTGTTTTGTATTTTTTAATCTAAGTTCATGCTTTGCTCTTTTTAACCGGTCCTTTATAACCCCAGTCGTACAATTGAATCTTTTAGCTACTTCATCTAGATTAACACCCTCACTCATAAGCTTTAAAATTTTATCCGCACCAATTGGGTTTATTCTATGGTATTTTGCTGAATACATATCAGCTCTATGCACTATGTGAGCTTCTTTTGTATTGGGTTGAATCTTTCCCCATTTACCATGATGTGATATAACAATATGAGTTATATTTTTCTTTATTCTGTCTATTATTTTTAAATTTAAAGCCTCTTCTATCTCCGACAATACTTTTTCAGCTTCTTTAATAATATATTCAGGTTTTTTTATCATCATTTGAGAGTGAGAAAGTTTTTCATCAGCTTTTCTTATGCTTCCTTTGCTCAAATCATGAATTATTACTCCAACTACAATTGAAAAAAAGTCAACTTTCTCTCTTGCTTCTTTTAAATCTCTATAATCTCTTCTGATTTCCTCAAAAGATATTTTTAGTACATCATATGTGTGAGTTGTTACTTTAACTCCTTGATCATCATGATGATCTAAATCTAAAACCATTTCATGGCTCAGTAGAAGTTTTATAAACTTCAGTGCATTACTATTTTCCGTCATTAATGCTACCCTCTATTCTCTCTATTAGTTTTTTACCTCTCAGACCATAATCTTCCAACAATATATTTCTTGAACCGTGAGGTATTGATACGCTATCCAAAGCTATTATATTTATATTAATTTTCATTTTTTTCTCATTTAAAACTCTCAATATCTCATTGCCGAACCCACCTCTTTCATAACCATCTTCAAATGTAAATATATTCTCATATTTTGAAAATTCATTAAGAATGAAGTTGACATCCAAAGGTCTTATAGATGAACAATTTACAATAGTTCCATCCAATCCTTTTCTTAAAAGTTCTTCCTCTATATCGAGTATCTCTTTTAACATTGCTCCAGTCACCAAATAAAGGTTTTTCTTTCCTTTTTTAATCTCTTTCCATCTACCTAATTCAAAACTACTTTTTGAAGTTGTTTCCAATTCAAACGCATTTCCTCTTGGAAATCTAATTGCTAAAGGTCCCTCTTTAAAATCCTTAGAAAACTCAAGCATCTCCCTCAACTCTGTCCCTGTAGCTGGAGCAAGTACTCTATAATTTGGCATACTTAAAAACATATTTATATCATGTATACCTTGATGTGTTTTCCCATCCTCTCCAACTATCCCTGCACGATCTATTATAAATTTAACTGGCAAATTTTGTAATCCAACATCATGTATTAGCTGATCTAAAGCTCTTTGAAAAAATGTTGAATATATTGCTACATAAGGTTTCTTACCAGATATCGCCAGACCTGCTGAAAATGTTACGCCATGCCCTTCGGCTATTCCTACATCTATACATCTATCTTCAAATCTACTTTGAAATTCACCCAATCCCGTTCCTTTTACCATTGCTGCTGAAATAGCATAGATACTTCTATCATTCTCAGCTAACTCAACTAATTTTGAACCAAAAATGTTAGAATATGTCTTTCCTCCTAACTCAACCTCACCTGTTTCTGGGTCAAATGGAGATATTCCATGAAACTTTTCTTTATTCTCTTCAGCTAATTGATAACCTTTTCCTTTTTCTGTCTTTACGTGTATAAAAACTGGTCCTTCCATCTCTTTAGCTACTATTAAAGTCTTTATTAACTCCTCTAGATTATGCCCATCTATCACACCTAGAAATTGATACCCTAAGACTTCTGATATGCTCGAAGGTAGGAAAAACTGTTTTACAGAGTGCTCTATTCTCTCCAATACATTTTTTACCTGCTTTCCAACTTTTCCCCTACTTATGACACTTCTTACATCTTTTCTTATATTCATATACACATTACTAATCATCAGTCTTCCAAAAAATTTAGATAGCGAACCTACATTTTTTCCAATAGACATCTCGTTATCGTTTAATATAACTATCAAATTTTTAAGGTTTTCTCCAATATTATTTAATGCTTCCAGAGAATGTCCATTTGCTATTGAAGCATCACCTATGACCACAATAACTTTATTTTCAGGATTTGCTTTAGCTATTCCTGCTCCCGCAGAAAGAGCACTCCCAGCATGTCCAGCTATAAAAAAATCAAAATTACTTTCTTTTGGATCTGAAAAAGGACCTATTCCATCTCTTGTTCGTAAAGTTTTAAATTTTTCTTTTCGTCCTGTCAACAATTTATAAACATACGACTGATGCCCCACATCAAATAAAAGTTTATCTTTTGGCAACTCAAAAACTTCAACTATTGATTGTGTCAACTCAACTACCCCTAAATTCGGTGCCAAATGTCCACCATTTTTGCTTGTAATCTCTACAAGAGTATCTCTAATTTCTTGGCTTTCCTTTTGTAACTTGTCAATATATTCTTTATCTACCCTCATTTTTTCCACCCTTAAGCTTGAATATAACCTTTAAACACAAAAGCTACAACCACTCCTAATATAGCCCCTACTAACACCTCTAATGGACTGTGTCCTAAAAGCTCTTTTAATTTTTCATCATGCAATTTCTCTCCAACTTTTGCTGCAAACCTATCCAGTAAAGTGTTTAAAAGTCCTGCGTGTTTTCCTGCTGCTCTCCTAATTCCAGCAGCATCATACATCACCACTCCAGCTAACACAAACGAAATAGCAAATATCGCACTTTGTGTGCCATGTGCTAACCCGATAGCTGTACTTAGTGATGCCATAGTTGAAGAGTGGGAACTCGGCATTCCTCCAGTTTCAAAAATTCTTTTCATATTTAGTTTTCTATCAATAAATATCGTAGTTGCAACTTTATAAAACTGAGCTATGAACCAAGCTATAAACACTACATCTAGAATCCTATTTCCTAAAATTATTCCTTTTTCCATAGTTTCCCCACTCTCTTTTTTAATTTTTTATTTAACTGCTTTTAATTCTAGTGATATTGTCGGTTTATCCTGATTCTCTTTATAGAATATTATAGTTCTTCCAATTATTCCTACAACTTCAGCCTCTATCTGCTCAGCTATTTGATGAGCAATTTCATTTTTTTCCACTTCAGAATTTTGAAGTATTTTTACTTTGATAAGCTCTCTTGGAATTAATGCTTCTAAAACTCCTTGAGCCAATGTCTCAGAGAACCCTTCTTTTCCCACTCTAAATATTGGCTCTAAATTGTGAGCTCTCTTTCTTAAAAACGCTCTTTTTTTACTTGTTAAACTCATTTTTTCTCCTCTTTATCTTTAATAATATTTTTATACATCCATAATTATTGGCAGAATAACTGGGGTTCTCTTTATTCTATTATAGAAAAACTTTCCTGCCACATCTCTAACACTATTTTTTATAACTGTCCAATCTTTTATAGCACTATTTTCAAACTCTTTTAATTTTACTTTAATCTGCTCATTGGCCTCGTTTAAAATTTCATCCGAATCTCTAGAATACACAAATCCTCTAGTTACAATATCAGGTCCACTCAATACTTTTCCTGTTTCTTTATCTAAAGCGAATACCACAATTACTACTCCATCTTGCGATAACTGTTGTCTATCCTTTAAAACTATATGCCCTATATCTCCAACACCAAGTCCATCAACTAACGTTGCTCCCGCATTGACTTTTCCCTTTACTTTTGCACTAGATTTTGTCACTTCTACTTTACTTCCATTGGTTGCTATCACGATATTTCCTTTAGGAATCCCAGTTTCTATAGCCGTTTCCTTATGGGCCTTTAACATTTTAAACTCTCCGTGTACCGGCATAAAATGCTTAGGTTTTATTAAGTTTAACATCAATTTTTGTTCCTCTTTACTCGCGTGTCCTGAAACGTGTATCCCAGCTATTTTTTTAAATACAACTTCTGCCTCGTATTTTAAAAGACTATTTATATTATTAGAAACAGCTCTTTCATTTCCCGGAATAGGTGTCGCCGAAATTATAACAGTATCTCCCTCTTTTACCTTTGTATGTTTATGCATATTTTTAGCTATTCTCGATAATGCTGCCATAGGTTCACCTTGAGTTCCTGTACATAGGATAACAACTTTATTATCTCTCATTTTATCAACATCCGATAAACTTATCATAATATCTTCTGGAAGCTTCAGATATCCCAATGTAGATGCAATATCAAAAACTTTAATTAAACTTCTTCCATCTATTGCAATCTTTCTTCCATGTTCATGTGCAATGTTTACAATTTGCTGAAGTCTATGTACATGAGATGCAAAAGCTGCGATTATAATTCTTCCCTTCGCTTTTGTAAACTCCACTTTAAAAGCTTCTCCTACACTTTTCTCAGATGGAGTAAATCCATCAATTTCTGAGTTTGTGGAATCTGAAAGCAGTAAGTCTACTCCCTCTTCTCCAATTTGAGCAAGTCTTAAAAAGTCTACTCCATCTCCATCAACAGGCGTTAAATCAATTTTAAAGTCTCCTGTATACATCACTCTTCCCGCTGGAGTTGTGACAACAACCGCATAGGCATCCGCTATCGAGTGAGTAACACCTACAAACTCAACTTCAAAATATTTTCCAACTCTAATCTTATCTCTTCCTTTGACTTCTCTCATCTTAGGAAGTATCTTTGAAACCTCACCACTTTCAAATTTAGCTTTTATCAATGCTAACGTTAACTTTCCTCCGTGAAGTGGTACATTTTTGTCTATTTTTTGATACAAGTATGGTACCGATCCAATATGATCCTCATGCCCATGTGTGATAAATAACCCTTTTATTTTATCCTTGTTACTTTCTATATAGCTAAAATCTGGAATAACCAAATCTATTCCCAACAGTCCATCATCTGGAAAAGTAACTCCTGAATCAATAATAATAATCTCATCTCTATACTGAACTAAAGTCATATTTTTTCCAATTTCGTCCAAACCACCTAGAGGAATTACATACATTTTTTCCTCTTTTTCAGTTTTTGATACTGTTTTTTTAGTTTCCTCTTGAATCTCTGCTTTTGTAATCGGAACTCTTTTTTTTACAACTTGAGTTCTGTCCTGTTGATTTTCTTTTACTTCATCTAAAGTTTTTGTTTCAACAACTGGAGATTTCTCCACCTGTTTTGCTTTATTATAATATTTTCTTCGTCTTGTTTTTTTCTTTGTTACTTCTTTCTCCTTTTCGACAATATTTTCTAAATTCATTTCATCTCCTCATTGTAATATTCCAAATATTTATCCACAAATTTTTTAGCAACTCCTCCAGCGACACGTCCTCCTCCTCCAGCTCCTTCCAATAGAACTGTAAATACAATCTTAGGCTGTTTATCTGCCGGAAAATATCCTGCAACAAGGGCATGTGTTTCATCAAATCTCGAATTTTGAGATGATCCACTCTTTGCCCCTATAACCAATCCAGGGGTTCTTAATGCTTTTGTAGTTCCATTATCTTTTTCAACAGTATTTATTAATGCTTTATTTAAAACATCATAGTACCAGCTCGGATAATTTGTTTCATACAAAACCTCTGGTTTTATTTCTACTTTTTCATTACCATTCTCCATATAATCTACAACATGAGGCACATAAGCTTTTCCTCTATTTGCAAGACCCATATAAGATACTGCAACTTGCATAGGTGTTGCCAGAAGATACCCTTGTCCTATTGATAAGATTATTGTATCTCCTTTGAACCACCCTTGTTTAAACCTTTTCTTTTTCCACTTTTCATTCGGCAATATTCCTGCTCTCTCTCCAAAAACATCTATTTTAGATAGTTTTCCATAACCAAAACTTCCAGCTACATCAACAATTGGTTCATGTCCAAATTGATCAGCATACTTGTAATAATATGGATTTACAGATTCCACTATAGATTTTTCAAAATCAACTGTTCCATGTCCACCTTTTTTCCAAGCTCTCCAACTCCACTTTCCTATACTATAAACACCATTATCAAATATTTTTGTTTTCGGATCCAATCCATTATTAAAAAATGCAAAAGCAGAAAATGGCTTGAATACAGAACCCGGTGGATACTCTCCTGATATACTTTTATTTGTTAAGGGCTTTCTTGGATCGTTTGTTATTTGATCCCAATCCTCCTGAGAAATTTTAGAACTAAATGTAGTCAGTGAATATGTCGGATAACTTACCAATGTTAATACTTTTCCTGTTTGAGCTTCTATTGCCACTAAAGCTCCTGACAAATTTTCCTCTTGGAAAATTTGCTCCATATACTTTTGTAATCTCATATCTAAAGATAGATGTAAATCATACCCTGGGTCTGGTTCCTTACTTTTTTCAATCTTTTGAGCTCTATTTAGAGCGTTAACCTCAATATAATCATATCCCGGTTTTCCCTTCATTTGAGCGTCATAAATTTTTTCAATTCCAGTTTTTCCCACAATATCTCTTGGAGAATATCCATCCTCTTTCAAACTTTCATACTCTTTTTCTGTTATTTTTTTTACATACCCAATTGTGTGTGCTGCCAATGAATCATATATATATTTTCTTTTAGAGTAACTTTGAACCTCTAAATATGGATAATCTCCAATTTTTTCCATTAACTTGTGTGCTAAATCTAAATCCAAATCTTCGACTAAAATATTTTCTTTAGTATATGGTACAATCTCTCCATATTTTATTCTTCTTTGTAAATAATCCTCGCTGTACCCTGTTACTTCACTCATCTCTTTCAACTGATTCTCAGCTACAACCCTTTGATTCAAATACACCAATCTATACCCCAGTGTATTAGTGACAATTAACTCTCCATTAGAATCGTATATGTTTCCTCTTTCTGCATCAATTTTTCTCAATTTAACTCTATTTTTTTGAGCCAAATAATTATATTTATCTTTTTTTAAAATTTGTAAATATGCCATCCTACTTACCAGTAGTGCAAATACTAGAAAAATAAAAACTTTATATATCTCCCCTCTAAATTCGAAACTCTTTCCTAATTTTATTCCAAAACCTTTTTTCACTTAGTTGCTCTCCTCATATATAATAAATTAATTATAAAATAAATTACTGAAAACAATAATATGTTCACTATTACAAATGGACTTTTTATAAAAAATTTCCACGCTATTATCTGTAAAAGCGAAAGTATATAGAGATTTCCAATATTATAATCAAAATTTATAAAATATAGGTAATAAAAAATAATATTTATGCCCACAAACAAAAAAGCAAATGCAGGTTCTCTCGAATGAAGAGCTAATATAATTGCCAACAACGGAAATAAAAATGCTATTTTTTTATCCTTTCTATAGGATAAATAAGCCAAATAAGGCATTATTAAAAAACCTTTTGATGTTGTTTGAGGGATGTTATCCAATATAAAAATAAATAAAATTGAGATAAAATCTAGCATTTTCACTCCTTTTTAATTCTAATCTATTAAAACATTTATCTTGTTACTTAAACTATTATTTTCTAACATATTACTTATGTTTAATTTTTTTGCAATTTTTAATGCTGTATAGTAGTCTTCACTGTTGTACTCTATTACAGACTTATCCAATTTTTTAGAGTCTTCCTTTAAAGTTACATTTTTATATCCAGAGCTCTCCAGCTCTTTTAAAGCTGATTTTGCCTCAGCTGTCGTTCCTTTTATTTCAATTTTAAAATCGATATCCTTTTCTTTTCCAAGTATCAGTACAACACTTGCTAAAGTAGGTATATCACTGTCCTCTTTTATTTTGAAATATTTTTCATTGACGTTAGCCAATATATTTTCAATATTTTCTTTACTAATTTCATTAATTTTAATCAAGCTATAATTCGTATTTTTTTCATAGTTAGCCGCTGTATAAGTCAAAGCTAATTTATTTTTTAAATTCTCTCCAGTTTTTCTAGCGTATCCTCCAACTCCATTTGCATTCAATATATCCACAACTAAATTTTCCGAACCTTTTAGCTCTCCACCATATAGGTCAGCAAATAGAGACTGAGTTCCTGATGTTAAGATATATTTTTTATCATCTATCACCATCTCTGGAATATTTCTTGCATTTTTTACATTTAAAGCTATTTCACTATACTTTATAACTTTATAGTTCTGAACTTTTTCAGGTAAAAAATTATTTATTGAATCTATTACCATTTTATAATTTTTAGAATCCACCAAGTTTTTTATTGTTGTTTCCTTATCGACTTGAACATCAAAGGGTATTTTTACTGCTAATTTATCCTCATACACTACAATGATATTATTTTTACCTATTATTGCGTATCTTTCCCAGTTTTCTAAATTTTTGTTAGTTTTATTCAAATTATATGTCAAAAACACACCTAAAGCACCTATAACTATTAGTGCTAATAGTAGTCCTCCCAGAGCTCTTCCCGCTTTTTTCGTTGTTTTCTTTTGTCTACTAAACCCTTTTTCCCTTCTCATTTCCAATTAGTAACTCCTTTTCTAAATTTGAAATTTCTACTTTTACTAATTCATTGACACCAACTACCGCCTCTAAAGTTTTTACTCTTAAATAATTTTGGCTATATCCGTATGAACATCCATCTTCTTTTATCTCTTCAACTAAAACTTCTAGTTCTTTTCCTATATATTTTTCTCTTCTCTCTTTTCCCATCTCTTTTCTTAAATTTTCTAAAATTTCAGCTCTTTTCTTTTTTATATTTCCATCAATTTTATCTGTAAAAGTATTTGCCAAAGTTTTTTCTCTATCAGAGTACTGAAAAACATGTAAATCTGCAAATCCTATACTTTTTATGACATTATACGTATTGCTAAACATCTCATCTGTCTCTCCAGGAAATCCTACAATGACATCCGCTGTATATTCTATACCTTCAACATTTTCTCTAAGTTTTAGCAACCTTTCTTGGATAAGCTCTGCACCATAGTTTCTTCTCATTCTTTCTAAAACTGTATTGTCACAAGATTGCAACGATATATGTAGATGTGGCATTAACTTATTGCTGTTATCTCTCATAATTTGAATAAATCTATCAGATATCTTATCTGGATACATTGACCCTATTCTAACTCTTTCTACACCTTCTAATTTTATTACAGTTTCCAAAAGTGTTTCTAAATTAATATCAGAATCCAAATCTTCACCATAAGCACCTAAATTTATTCCAATGATAATGAACTCTTTGAATCCCTCTTTTGTCAGTACTTCAATCTCTTTGCAGATACTTTCTAAAGAACGAGATCTGCTTTTTCCTCTTCCAAATGGTATCTTGCAGTATGAACAAAAATTATTACATCCATCCTGTATTTTTATATATGCTCTTGACATCTCTCTTAAAGTAGCGAATTCATATTCCTCGTACGCTCTTTCTTCAAAAATATTCTCTGTTAATACCTTTGATTTTTTATTTTCAATATCTTGGATAAAATCTACTAGACCACTTTTGTTACTATTTCCAACAACAAAATCAATCTCTTCAATCTCCAATAGTTCTTTTGAATTTGTTTGAGCATAACACCCTGTAACAATAACAATTGAGTTGGGATTCATTTTTTTAGCCCTTCTCAACACATTTCTTGTTTTTTTGTCGGCTATACTAGTCACCGTACATGAATTGACAATATATATATCTGCCTTATTTTCAAAGCTTTCTTCTTCATATCCTACTTTTATCAATTGATTTTTTATACTTTCGCTTTCATATTGATTAACTTTACATCCCAATGTATAGAAAGCTACTTTTTTATTCTTGAAATTCATTTACTAATATTCCTCCTACTATAATTGAAGCAGTCTCAGCTCTTAGTATTCTTTTCCCCAAAGATACAGGTATCACACCTTTTTTAGTTAAGAACTCGATCTCCTCCCTATCAAATCCCCCCTCTGGACCAATTATATATAAAACTTTCTTAGGTTTATTTTCAACTCTATTTAAAATACCTCTCAATGAGTTTTCCTCTTCACACTCGTACGGAACAAATACCAAATCATATTCCTCATAATCTAATTCCACTAATTTTTTAGGTTCATCAACCTCTACTAATTTGACAGCTTGGCACTGTTTCGTCGCCTCTTTTACAATTAAATCCCACTTGTCCTTTTTTTCAGCGATTTTAGCTACACCTCTCTTTGTTAGTAGTGGCGTTATTTTGCTTACTCCAATCTCTGTTAATTTCTGAATTGTCAAATCCATTTTATCATTTTTTAAAATTCCAATAGCTGCTTCTATATATACTTCTGATGAAAATTTATCTTCATTTTTTTCTAAAATTTTAGCTTCAATTATCTTTTTTTCTATATTTAAAACTTCACAAATATATTCATATTCCCCATCTACAGCTCTTATTCTCTCTCCTAATTTTATTCTAAAAGCATTTTTTAAATGGTTTATATCGTTTTTATCTACTATTTCTATTATTTCATCCGTTATATTCTCCTTAGATATTATAACACTTATCATTATAAACTCCTATATCATATCCTTATTTTTTATTAGCTCCGCTAAAGTTGTATCTTCTAGGATTTTAGTCATAGCTATATCTAACTTACTCCAAATACAAGCCGTCGAACATTCATCATCCACACAAGAACAATTTTTACTTTTATTGTTCTCATTACAATCGATAACTTTAACTTCATCATCCAATATTTTGTATAATTCATGCAATGTAATATCTCCCGGCTCCATCGAAAGTTTGTATCCTCCATTCGGTCCTCTTTTTCCTTGAATTATATTTTCATTTTTTAATTTAAATAAAATTTGTTCTAAATATTGCACTGAAATATCTTCTGATTCCGATATCTCTTTTATCCGAGCTAGGTTCCCTTTCTGAGAAGCCTCAGCTATATATACTAACGCTTTTACTCCGTATCTAACTTTTGTACTTATTTTCATCCTCTTACTCCTTTATCCCAAAATGATTATAAGCCTTTTCTGTAACCATTCTACCACGACTAGTTCTTTTTATATAACCAATTTTAACTAAATAAGGTTCATATACCTCTTCAATTGTTCTTCTGTCCTCTCCTAGCATCAAAGCTAAAGTTTCAACTCCCACTGGACCACCACCATAATTTTCTATTATAGCTTTTATGATATCTCTATCTAATTCATCCAATCCTTGTTTATCCACTCCTAAAATGTTCAGCGCTCTTATAGCACTGTTCAAATCAACAACTCCATTTCCCTTAATTTCGCAATAATCTCTAACTCTTTTTAATAGTCTATTTGCAATTCTTGGAGTTCCTCTACTTCTTAGAGCAATCTCTTTTGCACCTTCTTCTTCAACTTTTACTCCTAAAATAGCTCCACCTCGCTTTACTATTCCTTCAAGCTCCGCCTCTTTATAGTAATCCATTCTATGTACCACACCAAACCTGTCTCTAAGGGGTGAGCTCAAAAGTCCAGCTCTAGTTGTAGCACCTATTAATGTAAATGGTGGTAACTCTATTCTTATCGATCTTGCTGATGGTCCTTTTCCAATAATAATATCCAGCTCTCCATCCTCCATAGCTGGATACAAAATCTCTTCAACTGAAGTATTCAATCTATGTATTTCATCAATAAATAGTATATCATTCTCCTCCAGTGATGTTAAAATAGCTGCTAAATCTCCTGCTTTATCCAATATCGGTCCCGAAGTTATCTTTAAGTTAACTCCCATTTCAGTAGCTATTACTCCAGCTAAAGTTGTTTTTCCCAATCCCGGTGGACCATATAAAAGAATATGATCTATGCAGCCACCTCGTTTTTTCGCAGCCTCTATAAAAATGCTCATCTTTTCTTTGAGTGACTCTTGACCAATGTAATCATTCAATCTTTTTGGTCTGAGATTTTTTTGAACTTCTCCTTCATATTCCAACTCTTCATTAGAAACTATTCTATCCATTCTTTTCTCCTTAAATAAAAACAGTTATCACAAATTGTACAACTCCAATAATTCCACCTAAAATAGCCCCAATTATCTCTATATGCTTCAACTCTTTCTTTGCCAAAGAAAAAGTTATCCTCTCTAACTCCTCCAAAGAAAAAGCGTCTACTTTTTCAACTATAATCTCTTTAAAATCAACATTTTTTTCCAAAGTTTCAAATAACATCTCTATTATTTGTTCTTTATTTTCCATTATTGATTCCTTTATAGCATCCTTTATTTTATTTAAGGCTGACTCATTTAAAAACATTGCTATCATTGGAAACCTAGTTGTTATCTCAGAAGCCAACTTTTTTTCTAATATACTATCTATTACTTTTTCCATCTCAATATCTAAATCTGCATTCTCTAATTTTTTTGTTATATCCTCTAATGATATCAGCTCATTTTGAATTGTATCTGCTAAAGTTATCCCTATCTCATGCCTTCTTTTAGGAATTAAACCTTGAATTTTAAAAAAAATTAAATTTATCTCTCTATATGGTCTAAATAACATTTTTATTGCAATATAGTTTGTTATCCATCCAATCATGGATCCAATAACTATTAAAAGTAACGCTTTTACTAACATCTTCTCACCTTTTCAATTCCTTATCAATTTTATAAATTATTATTTATTATACCATTTTATACCTATATATCCAATATATTTTTTGACCTTTTCATCTAATAATAATAAGTAAAAAAGGAGAAAAACTATATTTTCTCCTTTCTTATTTTTTATTTAGCGTACTCTACAGCTCTAGTTTCTCTCAATATTGTTACTTTTATCTGTCCTGGATACTGCATTGTTTCCTCTATTCTCTTCGCTATATCTCTAGCCATCTTTGTAGCAGCATCATCCGATACAATTTCAGGGTTTATTATAATTCTTATCTCTCTACCTGCTTGTATTGCATAAGAAGATTCAACACCGTCAAACGAAGTTGCTATCTCTTCCAGTCCCTCTAATCTCTTTAGATATGTCGATAATGTTTCTCTTCTTGCTCCCGGTCTTGAAGCCGATATCGCATCTGACGCTTGTACTAAAATAGCTTCTATACTTTCAAATTCAACTTCATTATGATGAGCCATGACAGCATTTATAACCGCCTGTTTTTCACCAAACTTTTTCAGGAATTCTCCACCAATTATTGCGTGAGAAGCTTCGATATCATGATCTAAAACCTTTCCTACATCATGTAAAAGTCCAGCTCTTTTTGCCAATTTAGTGTCTGCACCCAATTCAGCTGCTAAATTTGCAGCCAATTTAGCCACTTCAATCGAATGTGTTAAAACATTTTGTCCATAACTTGTTCTATATTTTAACTTACCTAAAGTTTTAATTATTTCCATGTGCATTCCTGGAATTCCTAACTCCAATAAAGCTTGCTCTCCAGCTTCGATAATATCTTTATCAATCTCTTTTCTAGATTTATTGACAACTTCCTCTATCTTACCAGGATGTATTCTTCCATCATTTATAAGCTTTTCTATCGCTCTTCTAGCGACCTCTCTTTTTACTCCATCAAAACTTGATAAAACAACCGCTTCTGGAGTATCATCTATAATTATATCTACTCCTGTTAATGCTTCTATTGTTCTAATATTTCTTCCTTCCCTACCTATGATTCTACCCTTCATTTCATCATTTGGTAGATTTACAACCGATACAGTAGCATCCGCAACAAATTCTGAAGAAGCTTTTCCTATCGCTGTTGATAAAATTCTCTTCGATATTCTATCTTTTTCATCCTCTAATTTATTTTCATACTCTCTTATTGCCAAAGCAGTTTCATGAACTAAATCATCTTTTAATTTAGATATTAGCATCTCTTTAGCTTCACTTCTTGTCATTTCTGAAATTCTTTCCAAAGTTTCCTCTTGAACCTTTTTCAAATCCTCTATTTCAGTTTTTTTATTCTCTAGCTGCTGATTGATCTCTTCCAACTCCACAGCTCTGCTTTCAACCTTCTCAATTTTAGCTTCTAGAGTTTCCTCTTTTTTAGCTAATCTCCCCTCTTTTTGTAACAACTCATTCTTCGCTACTTTTATCTCTTTTTCAGCTTCCTCTTTCATTTGATAAACTGTCTCTTTTGCCTTTATCTCTATCTCTTTACTTTTTGCCAAAGATTCTTTCTCTGCTCTTTCTAATATCTCTTTCGCTTTTATCTTGGCTTTTATCTTTTCATCTTCTAAATTATTAAGTTCCTCTATTTTCTTATCTATAGTAGATTTTTTATACATAACACTGAATATTATTGCAAACCCAACTATAGCTAATCCAACTCCCAATATTAAGTTCATTAGTCTCTCCTCTCTGTAAATATTATCTAAAACTAGCTATTGCTTCCTCTTCCGTTGGATAGATATCAAACAATTCATCCAATCCAATCATTTCAAATATAGTTCTTATGTGGTCATTTAATCCAACCAATTTTATATCTCCACCTAAATCTCTTACAACTCTTAATTTTCCTCTTAGTATACCCATAGCTAAGCTATTTATATGAACTAAGTCAGTAAAATCTATTACAAATTTATTTATATCAAGTTCTATTTGCTTTGCTATTCTCTCTTTCAATTTTGGTGCCACCAATGCATCCAATTCTCCGCACACTTTTATTACTCTTACATCATCCACTGTTTTTTCAGTTATTTCAAAATTTGTAGTCATATTAAACTTCCTCCTTCACTTTCTTTTCAACTTTTATTTTTGTTCCGTTAATCTTTTTTTCAACTTTAAAGTTATCCGCCATAGCTCTTGCCAAAAAAAGTCCCATTCCGCCTTCGTCTTTACTAATCTTAGATTCATCAAATCCAATGCCATTATCTTCAACTACCAAGTGAATAATATCATTATTTTTTTGAAGTTCTATAATTATATCACCAGATTTATATTCGTAACCATGTTCTATAACATTTGTTGCTAACTCATCAACAATAGATAAAATTTTCATTATATCTTTTTGCTCAACTTTCTGATGCTCTAAATACGTTTTAGTCATTGCTCTAATGATAGAAAGATTTTTTAAAGAGGACGGAACATACAGCTTTATTTCATTCTGCATTTTTTCACCTTCTCTCTGTAAATTTGGTTATTTTCCAATCACCATTTGAATATTTATACTCTACATTAAAATAAAGCACTTCTTCACCAAACCTAATTCCTATGGTATTTTCACCCAAATTTTTGGAAACTTCTGGTTTTGTAAAGTAGAACTTTACTTTAGACAAGTCATATTCCGAAAGTTTATTTATAGCATATCTCTCACTAAATGAAACGTCTAAACTCTCTTTTAAACTTATCACACTGTTCACCTGTAAATCTTTTTGAATAAGCTCCAATTTAGATACTAACTTTTCGTCAATATTTGATAAATTTTCATTATATCTTTTATCTGAATTTGAACAAGAAGCAGTCAAAATAACTAAAAATATAACATAAATCTTCTTTATCATTCAACACTTCCTTTTAAAGCTTTTCTGTACAATAATACCATACGAATACTTTTTTATCAAGACTATTATTTTCAGTAATTTTATAAAATAATATACTAGTTAAAGCATTATAAGGTATTAAACCTCTGTAAAATATCTGAAAGTATTTCATCTTGGGTCATTTTATCCAAGTCGTACCAAATATATTCATGATCATTTTTAAACCATGTAAACTGTCTCTTAGCATAATTTCTTGAATTCTTCTTTATCAACTCTTTGGCTTCCTCTAAAGTTATCTCTTTATTTAGGTACGAAATTAATTCCGAATAGCCTATAATGTTTATTTTTTTTAACACATCTCCATATTTTTTATAAAGAGATTTCACCTCTTCTAAAAGTCCATTTTCCATCATCATCTCTACCCTTAGATTTATTCTATCATATAGATGTTTTCTATCTCTTTCTAGAGCAACTTTTAAGAATTTAAAACTATTTCCTTTGATATTTTTTTTAGATAAAACCGAAAACTTCTCTCCAGTTTGATAGAATACCTCCACCGCTCTTTCAACTCTTCTTTTATTATTCGGATGAATATTTTCCGCACTTTCTAGATCAATCTCTTTCAATATTTCAAAAAGTTTCTCTCCATCTATTTTCATCAATTGTTCTCTTATAACTAAATCACTCTCTGGTAGAGCAGAAAGCCCCCTCACTACCGAATCTATATAAAGTCCTGTTCCTCCAACCAATAAAACATTTCTATCACTACGAGTTTTCAATAACTCATCTACTTTTCTTTGATAATCACCAACACTATATTTTTTTATGGGCTGAACAAAATCTATCATATGGTGCACAACTCCTTGCATCTCATGTGCAGTTATTTTAGCAGTTCCTATGTTTAGTCCCTCATACACCTGTGCTGAATCTGCTGAGATAATTTCAGCATTTAAAGCTTTTGCCAGTTTTATTGATAACTCTGTTTTCCCTACTCCAGTGGGTCCAGCTATAACTATCCCTTTCAATTTTTCACCTCTAAAATATTTTAATAGATAAAAAAGCTGAACCTAATAGCTCAGCTTAACAAACAACTCTTCATTACTCAACAAAATCAAATTCTGTATCCGCAATTCTCACTGTATCTCCATCTTCAACGCCAGCTTCCTTTAAAGCATCTTCTAAACCTAAATTTCTAAGCATATGTAAAAATGTAACAACTGATTCATCATCATGAGTTATAATGTACTTAGCCAGTACACCATCTACAATTGAACCATCTACTACAAATACTCCATCTTCATCCTGTGTTACAATAAATGGTTCTTTTCTAGTTTTATTAGCTTTTAATACTTCAATAATGTCAGTTTCTTCCTCTAACTCTTCTCTTTCTGTTTCTTGTAAAATGTTCCAAGTCCTGTTTAAAACTTCTTTTAATCCATCTCCCAAAATAACAGATACTGGAAATATTTCATTGTCTTGAGATTCTACATAAGCTTTAAATTCCTCATATTTATCCATATCCCAAATCAAATCCATTTTATTAGCTAAAACAATCTGTTTCTTATTTGCTAGTTTTTCACTGAATTTTATTAACTCATTATTTATTCTCTCATAGTCCTCTATTGGGTCTCTCCCTTCAATTCCAGCTACATCCACTATATGGTATATCATTTTGCATCTTTCGATATGCTTTAAAAATTTATCTCCTAATCCTACGCCTTCATGAGCTCCTTCAATTAATCCCGGAATATCTGCTACAACAAACGATCTCCCTTCACCAAGCCTAACAACTCCTAACTTAGGTTCTAAAGTAGTAAAATGATAATTTCCAACTTTAGACTTTGCTGCCGATATTTTATTTATCAAGCTCGACTTTCCAACTGAAGGATATCCAACTAACGCAACATCTGCTAAAAGCTTTAACTCTAATTTAACCTTTAGCTCCATTCCCTCTTTTCCTTTTCCTGCCATAGTCGGTGTTCTTCTAACTGAGTTTTTGAAGTTTGTGTTTCCTAAACCTCCTCTACCCCCTCTTAGAAGTACTCTCTCTTCACCGGGAACACTCATATCTAAAAGTAATTTTCCTGTCTCTATGTCTCTCACTTGAGTTCCAATTGGAACTTTTATCACTAAATTCTCTCCAAATTTTCCAAACATATTTTTCTTTGCACCATTTTCACCGTTTTCTGCTTGGAATAATTTCTTGTATTTGAAGTCAATCAATGTGTTTATATTAGGGTCAGCTACAAAAACTACGTCTCCGCCTCTACCTCCATCTCCACCGTCTGGACCTCCAAATTGTATACACTTTTCTCTTCTAAAAGTAGCGGCTCCATCTCCACCATTACCTGCTTTTACCGTTATAACTACCTCATCTATAAACACAGCTATCTCCTCCAATTATATTCAATCTATAATATAAAAATCCAATTCATTTCAATGCGTTAATTGTTATATTCTACACCTTTTTCTAATATTTTGCAATTAATTTTACTATGTTTTTGTTTAATATTTCTTATGTTTTATGATAAAATTAAATTATATAGATTATTTCAATTTAGGGAGGATTTTATGAATAGTTTTGGTTCTCTTTTTAGAGTACATATTTATGGAGAATCTCATGGTTCTGGTATTGGAGTTTTAATTGACGGTGTTCCATCAGGCATAAAACTCACTCTTGAGGATTTCACCATAGACCTTTCCAAAAGAAAATCTGGAAAACTTGGTACCACTCCCAGAAAAGAGGATGATATTCCCAAAATTATCTCAGGAGTTTTTAACAATTTTACAACTGGTGCCCCTATAAATATTTTTTTTGAAAATAAAAACACTGACTCTAAAGTTTATACTGATTTCAAATCACATCCTAGACCTGGACATGCTGATTTCTCTGCAACTGAAAAGTATTCTGGGTTTAATGATATTCGTGGTGGTGGTCATTTTTCTGGTAGGCTAACATTGGGTCTTGTTGCTGCTGGGGTTATTGCAAAAAAAATTTTAAATAATGTTATTTTTTCTAGTGAGATTGAATCAATCGGTCTTTTAGATAAAACTAAATTTAGTGAAAAATTGGAAAACTACCTTATTGAGACTAGAAACTCCGGTGATTCTCTAGGAGGTACAATCTCTTTAACCATTAAAAATATTCCAATTGGTTTAGGAGAACCCTTTTTTGGTTCCACCGAATCTGTTATTTCATCTATGCTTTTTTCAATTCCTGGAATTAAAGGAGTTGAATTTGGAGCTGGTTTTAAAGGAACTGAATTTTTAGGTAGCAAATTTAATGATTGTTTTATTGATAAAAATGGGAAAACTTCGTCTAATAACAATGGAGGGATTAACGGAGGAATTACAAACGGTAATGATATCTTTCTAAAAGTTGCAGTCAAACCGACCTCTAGCATTTTTAAACCACAAGAAACTTTTAACTTTAAAGAGGGAAGTATTCAAACTTTAAAAATTAATGGTAGACATGATGTTGCATTTCTTCTTAGAGTTCCCATCATTTTGGAAAATTCTGTGGCTATCGCCCTCGCAGATTTATATCTGCAAAATACAAAAAGTATTTTTTAATTTAGGAGGATAAAATGTCAAAAAGAACTGATTATATCGATTGGGATGAATATTTCATGGGAGTAGCAATTCTCTCTGCAAAACGTAGCAAAGATCCCGGAACACAAGTTGGAGCATGTATTGTAACTCCTGATAGAAGAATTGTCGGTGTTGGCTATAATGGTCTCCCTGCCGGATGTTCTGATGATGAATTTCCTTGGGATAGGGAGGGGGATTTTTTAAATAGTAAATATGCATATGTTTGTCATGCCGAATTAAATGCTATCTTGAATAGCACTAAAAATTTAAAAGGATGTACTATTTATGTTGACCTTTTTCCATGTAATGAGTGTGCTAAAAGTATTATTCAAAGTGGAATAAGTGAAATAGTTTATCTCTCAGATAAATACGATAACACCGTCTCTAATATAGCATCTAAAAAACTTTTAAACGCTGCTAACGTCAAATTAAGGCAACTAGATCCTAAATTTGATGAACTTATTTTAAACTTCAGAAAAAATGGATAGGAGGTATTTGTATGAATACTACATTAACGAGATTGGAGGAATGGATCAACTCCATGACACACTACTTTGGTGCTATCTTAGCCCTTATTGGTACTGGTGCTCTTTTAGTCCACTCTTTAAACACAGGTAATATCGGTTATATTATCGGTTCTATGGTGTTTTGTTTTTCACTTATTTTACTCTACACAATGTCTGGAACTTACCATATACTTTATGTTGGAAAAATTAAGAAAATTTTTAAAATTCTTGATCATTCAGCTATATATATTTTGATATCTGGATCTTATACTCCATATCTTCTTGGAGTTTTCGACGGGACCACCAAGTGGATTCTTTTCTTTATTCAATGGGGAATGACTCTTTTAGGAATCCTTTTTAAAGTTTTCTTCGTCGGTAGATTTAACTTTGTTTCTACTCTAATCTATCTTTTTATGGGATGGATGGTCATGTTTGTATTTAAAGATTTACAACTACTTGCTTCCCCACTGTCTCTGAAACTTTTAATTTTTGGCGGAGTTAGTTACTCTGTTGGTACTATTTTTTATCTGATGAAAAATAAAAAATTTGCTCATGGCATTTGGCATCTTTTTGTTTTAGCAGGTAGCGTTTTTAATTATTTTTCAGTATATTTTTTAATATAATATTTTTATAGGGGGAGCATTTTGCAAGATTTAAGTTTGAAGTTCGAGAAACAAAGCACCTTAACCACCATTTTAAAGTTTAGCATACCGTCATCACTTGGTGCCATTATAGGTATGCTTTGTGTTTTAACTGATAGATACTTCATCGGTCAAGTAGCTGGAAGAGAGGGCATGGCAGCCATTGCCCTTGTTTTCCCCTACGCCATGATTATAAATAGTTTCAATTTCGCATTTTCTGGAATAGCTATTATAATCGGAGTCAAATTAGGCTCTCAAGATAGAGAAGGAGCTGAAAGAGTTTTATGTACTGGATTTTTATGGATTTTTATTATGGGAACTCTTCTGTCACTTTTTTTATTTATTTTTAATATTCCAATTCTAAAAATTTTAGGAGCTACCTCTTCCAATATGGCGTCAGCCATAGAATACACAAATTTTTTAATACCTATTGCCACTTTTCAAATAATTTTAGGACAAAGTACTCTCGTGAGAGGGATTGGAGATTCCGTTACTGCTATGGGAGTGAATATTTTTACAGGCATTTTCAATGTTGTCTTAGACTATCTCTTTATTATTAAATTTGATATGGGAATTGGAGGAGCTGCGTTGGCTACTTTAATATCTACAGCTTTAAGTGCTTTTTATGTTATTTTTTATTTTTTCAAATCAGATGTCATTACATTTTCAAAACAATACTTCTCTCTCGATTTTAAAATCTTAAAAGAAATTTTTAAAATAGGAAGTCCTCGTTTTTATAACCAACTTCTACAATCTTCAGTTATTACTGTCACAAATAGACAAGCTGGAGTTTACGGAGGTGACATTGCCACCGCTGCAATTGGGATTATTTCAATCTGCAGAAGTGTTATGAATACAAGTTTACAAGGATTTAATCAGGGAACTGCGGCTATTATATCGTATACCTTTGGTTCTAAAAATTATGACCGTGTGAAGGAAGTTCTGAAAATACAACTTTATACAGTTATCAGTGTCTCAACTATCTTGGTTTTTCTCATGCTTTTCAACACTGAAAAAATAGTTTCTTTTTTTATAAAAAATGACCCTCCTCTAGTTGAATTTACAGTTTCTGCTATGAGATTAAATCTCTTTTTAATGCCTTTTACAGCTATATTTTTAGCGTGTAATAACTTTTTTCAATCTATTAAAGACAGTATTATAGCTACCAGATTTTTTATGTTAAGAATTATTATTTTAAACATACCTCTTGTTTATATTCTGGGATATTTCTTCAAAGAAATTGGCGTTTGGTTAGCATTTCCAATATCTGATACACTAGTAGCTGTAGTCATGTTCTTTTTAACAATAAAAAAAGTGAGAAAGATATCATCTGACAATTGAGTTTAAAGAAAATTTGTGTTATAATAATCTATAATTTAATAATTGGGGATGCAAAGGTTTCGACAGGGTTGTGAGGTTATAGGTAGCAGGCCAGGTTGATCGCTGTGAGAGATCAACTCATCGTTTAGATGGAAACAGAAATTACGCTTTAGCTGCATAATGTCAGCTCACCTCTGAACACTCTCTTCTGTAGGAGGGTTCAATCAAGGTGTCACTTAAAATACAGATTACCCTAGACGATTTCTCTAAGTTGTAGGGGACATTTTAGAGGATAGCTTTAGTTAGCCCTGTTTGCGGGAGTAACTATCGCGAATTCAAATAGCAGACTAAGCTTGTAGAAGCTTATGGCGCTTGCAATTTTGGACACGGGTTCGATTCCCGTCATCTCCACCAATGAAAATTTACTAACTAAATGTTTAGTTATTTAAGAATAAAGAAAGAAGACCAAATTTTTCTATTGTGAGAACTCGGTCTTCTTTTTTCTTACAAAACATTAAAAAAAAGGAGAGCAAATGTTAATAATTCCATTAGTTGAAAACAAAAAATCTGACAATGATGCTTTAAAAAATGAAAAAGGTTTAAGTTTATATATAGAAACTGGAGATAAAAAAATTATTTTCGATTTAGGTGCTACTAATATTTTTAAACAAAATGCAGTCCAACTTAATATTGAATTAAAAGATATTGATTATTTCATTGTTTCTCATGGACACAGTGACCATATAGGAGGTTTTACCTTTTTAACAAATTTTGAAAAAAGAAAAATTTTCCTACACAAATTAGTTAAAAATAATTTTTCCTTCTCTATATTTGGAATTAACTTTAACATAGGAAATAATACCCAATTTAATATTAATGGTATAGATAAAAAAATCATTGAAATTAGTCCCACTATTTTTTTTATTAAATACTTCTAAAAAAAAACCATCAATTTTTTATAAAATGAATGGCAAAGGAGACTACTTTAATCACGAATATCATTTGATAATACTAGAAGATGATAAAATAAATATTGTAACTGGTTGTTGCCATTGCGGGCTCATGGTACTAATCGATGAAGTTAAAAATAGCTTTCCTAATAAATCAATAAATTCTTTAACTGGAGGAATTCACACTCGAAATTTTGTTTTAAATTTTATTTCAATTATAAAAATCATTTTTATGTTAAGAACAGAAAAAATCAAACATATTAATTTAGGGCATTGTACTGGAATAATAACAATAAAAATATTAAAATTTTTCACAAATTTAAATGAACTAAATCTTTCAAAAGAAATACAAACAAAAGGATAAAAGAAACAGATGGTGATTCTTATGAAAAATTAAGGTCACTAAATCAAAATCTTACTTTCGATTATGTTGAACAGATTATGAAAAAGAAATAATAATAAAAATTGGACAAGGAAAAAATATAAGATATTCAATAGAAAAATAGCAGTTTGTGAAAAGCAAACCGCTATTTTTCTTTACTAATTTAAAATGTTATCTCATCTTTCCAATAAAAAGCTCCTCTCTTGGAATTTTTAGACCCATTACAGATATACTTTCCCCACTCCCCTTTTATTTTAAATTTGTTTTTGCTTTAAATTATTCTTACTAAAAACCCTTTTAAATACTCAGTTTCAGGAACTGCTACCGAAATTGGATGGCACGGACTTTGGTGCAATTGATTCACTATCACAGCTTTTACTCCAGCATCCTTAATAGCATATGCCAAAGCCATTCTTAAATCTGTACTTGTGACAGCTCCACTACAACTATAAATCGAAAGTAAACCACCTTTTTTTGTGAGTCTTATCCCATTTAAAATTATATCTTTGTACGCTTTTAGAGCTTTATCTAAATCTCTTCTGTTAGGAGCTAATTTTGGCGGATCTAAGTTCACAATATCCCATTGATGTCCCTCTTTTATTAACTCTCTTAAAACATTGAATATATTTCCCTTGATAAATTCAACATTTTTATAGTCGCTTAAATTTTTTCTGGCAACATTTAAAACATCTTCACTAACATCTATTAGAGTCGACGAATTTGCTCCATTCACCATAGCATGAAGTGAAAAACCTCCTGTATAGCTACACACATCTAAAAAATCTTTATCCTTTGATAGAGACCCCATCAAAAGTCTACTCTCTCTTTGATCTGAGTAAAATCCTGTTTTTTGTCCTTTTAAATCTATGGTGAACTTAGCATCCCCTTCAAAAATTTCAATCTCATCTGGAACTTCACCAAAAAGAACTCCTGAAATTTCAGGAAGACCTTCCAGCCTTCTTCCATCTCCCTCACTCTTCTCATATATTCCCTTCACTTTTGGAATCTCTTTTTTCAAAGCTTCAATTAAAAATCCTTTATCTTTTTCCATACCTAAAGTTGAAGCCTGAACCACTAAGTAATCTCCAAAACGATCCACTATAACTCCCGGTAGCAAATCCGATTCACTATGGATTAATCTATAGCCATCACTATCAATATTTATCATTTTTCTTAAAGCATATGCTTCCCTTACTTTCTCAGAATACCAATTTAAATCTATTTTTTTATCGACATCTTTTTCCAGCATACGTACCATAATTTTTGAATTTTTATTGTAATGACCATACCCAATAAACTCCTTCTTCCAATTGTACACCTCTACAACCGAACCTGCTTCCGGATTTCCTTCTATTTTTTCTACCGCTCCAGAATACATCCAAGGATGACCACTCTGCCACATTTTTTCTCTATCTTTTTTTATAAAGATTTTACTCACTTTTTCACGTCCTTTTAGTTTTTAAAAAAACTAATATATTATATTACATAATATAACTATATCTAAAAAAATACAATTAATTTTGTGAAAATAGAAGAGTGTCCCCCATCAAAAGAGTTACATCCCCTTTTGGAGTTATATAATTTTCTGCTCTTTTTATAGATACAATTAACATTCCTTTCGGTAATTCGAGTTCCTTAATTTTTTTGTTTATATATTCTGAGTTTTTGTCCAATATCATTTTCTTTAGAGCCAATTCCTCTAGTTCCTCTAGCTCTATAACTCTATCGTCCTCTTTTTCATCCTCAAATAAATTCAATCTCTTACCTACATATTTTAAAGACATTCCCTGAAGAAGCACAGAAAATACAACAATATAAAAAGTCAAATTAAATATCTCTTGTGCATTAGATAAGCCCTCTGTTGCAGCCATCGTTGTAAAAATTATAGGAACAGCCCCTTTTAATCCGGCCCATGATATAAAAAACTTCTCCTTGCAATTGAACTTAAATGGCCATAGCAAACTATAAACAACAACTATTCTCACCACTATTATCATAATTACAGCCAATAGGCTACCTATAAATATATAGCCCAATAATTGACTTGGAAAAACCAATAACCCCAGCATTACAAACATTCCTATTTGCATGAACCATGTTATCAATCTCATATTTCTAAGTGAGTTTAATTTGTAATTAAACTTCTTATTTCCAATCATTATTCCTGTAAAGTACACCGCTAAGAACCCATTTCCCTCTAAAATCGTCGCCAATCCAAAACAAATGAAAAGTATCGCAATTAGATGTATAGTTAAAAACTCCTCTCTCACTATCTTTATATAATTAGCCAATGGAATAGCAATTACACCAAATATATACCCTACAATTGCTCCCAAAATTAATTGTTTAAAAAGAAAAAATACTCCCATTAAAATTGGTGTACTCTCCCCAACCTTAAAAAATGATAATAAAAATAAAATAAGAGCATATGCCATTGGGTCATTACTTCCCGATTCTATTTCAATTACTGTCTTTACATCTTTTTTTAACTTCATATCTCCTAAAATAGACATAACTGCTGCCGCATCTGTTGATGATACCATGGCACTGAATAGTAATGCTTCTTTAAGAGTAAAATTTGTTAAATAGTAAACTGCTACTCCTGATAAAGCTGCAGTTAGTAGAACCCCTAAGGTTGCCAAAATTCCACTGGGATATAGAGCTTTTTTTACATCCTCTTTATTCGTGTCCAATCCCCCTGTAAAAATTATAAACATTAGAGCTATCGTCCCCAAATTTTGAGTAATTACAGCATTATCAAAATATATTTTTCCTATACCTTCCGATCCTGCCAACATTCCAACTAGTAAAAACATTATCAATAGAGGTATCTCAAATTTTTTAGATATTCTCATTGAAAATAAACTTAATAATATTATTATTCCAGCAATTAATATCTCTATTCCCATATACTCACCTACCCTGAAATACCGTATTTCACTATATGTTCTATCAATTTAAAACTAGTCACTCCTACTAATACTAAATATGATCCAATAAACATCAATAAAAATAATACTTTAAAAACTTTATCAAAAAAGCTTTCCTTTTCTCTCAGAATCTCATTTTCTTCAACTAATAATAGTTTTTTCATTTTTTCCTCCAATTTTATTTTTATATTTCTGAAAAAACTATTTTTTAAATTCTTAAAACTCTTTCTTTATATCTATTTAAAATTGTGCATATTAAATTATTTTTTTTTAAAAAGTGAAAAAATCGAACCTCAATTAAATTAATTCTAAAAATTGGAGAAAAATTAGAATTAATAAAATAGGTTGCAATATCATCCACACCAAAACTCTCATCATCTTTATCTCGACCCGACGCTGTCACTACAACAATCTTTTTATTTGATACTTTCAGAAATATATGCTTATCTTTTCTTTGATTTCTTAACTCTCTTATTTCAGAGCTTACAAAAGTATATAGGTGGGATCTATCTTTAAACTCCTCCCTAATACCTCCAACAATTGAAATAATAGAAAGAAGCAAAAATAGAGCTAATCTTTTTCTCATCTTTTTCACCTCTTATTGTTTATTCTACAAGTTTAAATTTATTCTTTCTTTACACCTGTAAATTTAATTAAATATTATACATTTTTTTTGAATATTTTCCAAGAAAAAATAAAAACCATGCAATCGCATGGTTTGCATGGTTTTCTTATTAATGACCGCAGCTACATCCACATCCACCTGATGAATGTCCATTTTCATCAACGAATTTAGCAATTTGATCAAGCCCTGTAAATGTTTTTGTTCCACTACATTTCTCTACAATTAGACACGGTACAGACCTAATTCCATACATTGCCGCTAACTCTTGATTTTCTGTAGCATCTATAACCTCTACACCTTCAGTGTCCGCTAAAAGTTCCTTCGCCGGACCACAATATTGACAAGTCGGTGTCGTGAATAACATAATTCTCATTTTTTATACCTCCATTTATACTCTTTCTGTATATATTGATATCATATAAAACTTTAGTGTAAAAGTCAATAATTTTTAAAATATTTTAATCATTTTTCTCCTATTCACTAGATTTTCCTCTGTAATACTCTTGATAATTAAATCTTGGTGTCGTTTTCTTCAACTTTTGACCCACTAAAGAATAACCACCAGTTTTATTTTGAACTCTTAACTTAACATTATCTTTTAAAATATCCTTTATAAGTTGGATAATTTTTTTTCTATCCTCTTTATTTTCTAAAGGAAACATTGCTTCTACTCTTCCATCTAAATTTCTTCTCATACAGTCTGCACTTCCAAGATAAAGCTCTTCATCTCCGTTGTTTTCAAAATAATATATTCTATCATGTTCTAAAAATCTTCCAACCAAACTATAAACTTTTATATTTTCACTAAGACCTGCTATTCCACTTTTTAAGCAACAAGCTCCTCGAACGATTAAAGTGATATCAACACCAGCTTTAGAGGCATCATAAAGCTTCTCTATCACCCCTTGATCTGTCAACCCATTTACTTTAATAACTATCCTACCTACTCCACCTTTTAAAACGTTATCTATCTCTCTATCGATAAATCTATATAGCGTATCTCTTAAATGTGTAGGTGCAACTATCAATTTTTTCCAGTCATCTATCTTAGAAAATCCTGTTAATTTATTAAAAAGATAACTCGCATCTATCCCCATCTCTTCATCTTTTGTAAAAAATGAGTAATCTACATATAATTTAGCTGTCGAATCATTATAATTTCCTGTTCCTAAATGTATGTATCTCTTTATTCCATCCTCCTCTTTTCTGATTATTAATAGACATTTAGCGTGGGTTTTTAATCCACTTAATCCATATATTACATGACACCCAGCTTCTTCCAACTCTCTTGCCCATCTCACATTTCTTTCCTCATCAAATCTAGCTTTCAACTCCACCAGCACTGTTACCTGTTTTCCATTTTCAGCAGCCTTTTTCAAATATTTTATTATTGGGGAATCTCCGCTCACCCTATAAAGCGTTTGTTTTATAGCTAAAACTTTTGGGTCTTGAGCTGAAGTTTTCACTAAATCTACAACATGATCAAAACTTTCAAAAGGGTGCCTAAGCAAAATATTTCTTTTGGCTAAAACCTTAAATATATTTTCTCCGGCTAACTCTTTATAATATATTGGAATATTTTTCTCAAACTTCAGTTCATCTGCCGCATCAACATCTATCATACCCCACAAAAATGTCAAATCCAAGGGACCTAAAACTGGATAAAAATTCTCCTCTTCTAACTCTATTTGATTTTTTAAAAATTCTAAGCTTTTATCTGAAACTCCTCGAACATACTCAACTCTAACTGGATTTCCCCACTTTCTGTTCTTCACTTCTTTTTCAATTTCAACCAACAAATCTTCTGCTCCACTATTTTCATCTATCCCCAAATCTTCATCTCTCGTTATCCTAAAATATCCTATATCTATTATCTCATAACCATTAAATAATTTATTTAAATTATTCTTTATTACCTCTTCCAATAGAATAAAATTATTTCCACCCGGCAGTTTAATCAATCTATTTACTACCCTTGGAATTTCTACTATAGCAAAGGATATACCATCCTTCTCTTTCACATTTAAAATTAAGTTTATAGCTCCACTATTTAGATGGGGGAAAGGTCTGAAAGTGTCTATTGCCATTGGTGTCAATATTGGGAACAAAGTTTCATTATAATAATTTTCTATAAAACGTAGCTCTTTTCCTGCTAACTCCTCATATGTTTTTATAAAAATATTTCCTTCGGTTTTTATCTTCTCCATAGTTGCATTATAGAGCCTGTATTGTTTATCTATAACTTTTGTGACATCTCTTCTTATCATATTGAGTTGCTCTTTTGGAAGTAGTCCCGCTATATCTCTCAATTCTAAGTTCGATTCCTCTTGAGCTTTTAAGCCAGCAACTCTCACTTTAAAAAATTCATCAAAATTTGAACTTACAATCGCTAAAAATTTTATTTTTTCTAAAAGTGGATTATCATTTGTTTCAACCTCAGCTAACACTCTTTTATTAAATTCTATCCAACTTATTTCGCGATTATAAAAATCTTTTCCAATATAGGTACTCATTCCCCAAACCTCCTACTTATTTTAAGTTCTATATCCAAATCAAAAAGATATTTGAATAGTTTTGATTGCTTTTCAAAACTACTTTTCTCCATATAAAAATCCTCATTCGTATCCATCTCTATTATTAGATTGTTTTTATTAAGAGTTATTTTTTCATTTTGTAGCCGTCTTTTTTTCCCTCTATCTAAAGAGGTTGCTATTTTAATAATCGCTATAATTTTCAATAATTTTATTAATTCTTCACCTTTGAAACCGTAGTTATAAAGCGATTCTAATTTTGCATTTGACGTATGAGCTCTAACTATAAATCCAATTTTTTCAATCATCTCTCTATTCAAGCCAAATATTGTTGTATTCTCAAGTATATATGCCGAGTGTTTACTGTGATCTTCAAAATCTATTGCTTTCCCTATATCATGCAAATAAGCTGCGACTGTAAAATATTTATAATCTTTTAATCCCAAAGAGTGATAACCTTTTAAATTATCCAATAGTTTCGTTCCTATTTTTTTTACAAACTCTGAATGCTCTCTATCAAAATCAAACTTTTCGCCCAAATCTATCACTGAATCCAAAGTTATTTTCCACAGTGTTTCTTCAAAACAATGTCTTATATCTGGATTAAACTTTTCTAAAGCACATAAATCCTTTATATTAAAATCCAAAAACTTTATCTCTTTTATTCCAAAATAATCAGCAAAACTTATAACCAAACATAGAGATATAACCATCAATTTCGCTATGGGAACACTGCATTTATATTTTGTAGAAATCTCATTATACGAGTGTTCCTGTAAAATTTTTAATTTTTCTTTCAATTCATTTAACGTTATCCCTTTTAAGTCTTTTTTCTCAAACAGTAATTTTAAAAGTTTTTCCTCCAACTCACCTTCTAAAATCAATTTTTTTATAATTTTTCTTCCCACATCTCTTCTTATGAACTCAACATAGCTCTCCATATAATCACAAATAAAATCAAAAGCTTTTTTGGAATTAATATTGTTCTCCTCAAGTATTGAGTATAACTTTTCCGTACCCAAATTTATATGTTCATTTATACACAGTTCTCCTTTATAAAAAAGATATACTCCAGAACTAAAAGATTTTAAATTAAAGAATAATCGGCTCTCTTTTTTAGAAAAAATCTCTTTCTCCAAATAGATCAATTTTTTTATAGAATAGTATGTTTTTTCACTTAAGTCTATATTTTCCAGTGGTAGATTTACCTTTAGTTTTATTTGATCCAAAATCATTGGAAAATTTGTTATCGTTTTAAAAAATTCACTGAACATAATTTTCTTTTCTATAACTCCGTAATCTCTAGATAAATTATCCATTTTTTTTAATATTTCACACAATTTTCTCATTTTTTCTAAGGATATTTCATCCTTATCTTTAATCTCTTTTAAAAAATTTATATCCTCTGTCACTTTCTCTAAAATTTTATATCCATCTTCTTTTTTTTCATATATTTTCATCTCTACAAAAGTCGAGTTAACCTCTATCACTGTGTAAGTTCCCATTTTTTTCTCCACTCCTTTCATTTTAAATTTTAATTTTTTATCGAAAGTATTCACAAATTTCTTTTGAGAAATAAATAAATCAATAATTTTTAAATCTTCCTCATCCTTTTCTTTTATAAAAAATATAATTTCATCCTCTGTAATCTCTATTTCAAAATTTTCTTCCTCTAAAAGTAAATCATCATAAAAGATATTAGTCATATTCAATATTTTAGAAAGCATCATCAACTCGTCTATTTCGCTCTCTTTAAACAGTTCCTTGTACTTTTCTAACCCCTTATATTTCTTATTTCCTCTAGCTATAATTAAAGCTGAAGACACAAGATCCTTTTGTTCAATACCTTTTATTCCTAAGTTTAATATCATATAAGCAGAGTGTAATGGGTAGTTCACAAAATTAATGCTCTTTCCTATATCATACAAATAAGTTACTATTTTTGTAATTTTTTCATTTAGCCCCTCAAATTTATACTCTTTATCCAATGATAAGCATATTTTTTTAAATATTTTACATTGTTTCTCTTTTATTTTTATATCGATATCTAGAACCTCTAAAATTTCCTTAAATCCATCTTCAAAAGGATTTTCTATAACTTTTCCACACTCACTTAGTCGCTCATATAAAACTCCCTCTCTAATTCCATAACCACTTATTATCAGCTCTTCCAAATCAAAATATGTCAATACCTCTTCCACAGCTATTGCTGCTCCAATAAACACATCAGCTCTATCTTTGGATAATCCCTGTACATCTTGTTTCTCCTTATAATCCTTCTCTTTTAAATAGTCAACGACCTCTTCTACACCTTTGATACTCACTCTATAATTATGTAATAGTTCCAATGGATAATTATTCATATATAGGTTTACTCCCCCAATATTTCTAACCGTTCCTCCCACTCCTATAAGTGGCAATCCTTTTATCTTATCTTTCCATTGAACTTTTCTAAATTGTTCTCGTATAAACTCTCTCAATATCTCTTCATCTTTTTTGCTCAGTTTATCTTTCAAATCAGCAATCTCTGATAGAGTTACTGCTCCAAAATTTAAACTTATACTCTCCAAAACTTCTCTATTTTCAAAATGCACTATTTCTAAACTTGATCCCCCTAAGTCAATTACAACTCCATCTTTTATATCAAGCGTATTTATAGCTCCTTCAAATGAAAAATATGCTTCATCCTCTCCTTTAAATACAATTACCTCTATTCCAGTTGTTTCTAAAATCTCTTTCAATAAAACCTCTGCATTCACAGCAATTCTTAGTGCTGCTGTACCAAATGCTATAATCTCATCTACATTATTTTTTAAACACACCTTTTTAAATAGCTGTATTGTTCTTAAAGCTATCTTTATTTTCTCCTCTTTTAACTCTCTTTTTTCATTTATTCCCTCTCCTAATCTAACAGTTTCTTTTATATCCTCTATTGGAATAAATGATTTATTTGAAGTAATTTCATATATAACCATTCTAATGGAGTTGGACCCTATATCCATAACACAAATTCTTTTTCTTGAAGCCATTTTAACCCCCTCCGAAACTTTTATATTTTTAGAAGTGTACTACTTATCTACCTACATTCCTTCTTAAAATAAATTTCAATTTTTATTTTTTATTTATAAAAGGAAATATAAGTATTTATATGTACTCTAAATATAATAATAGAAACAAAAGGAGGAGTCTATGACTAGTACAAATAATCATTCTACCGATCTTGTTAATATAAGGGATTTACTACCTGAAGATATTCCGATTTTACCGCTTGTGATAAGACCTATTTTTCCAAATATCTTAACTCCAATAGCTTTTACAGGAGAAAATTTTTTAGAAGCTATAAAAGATGCTGAAGAAAATTACAATGGTTTTATCGGTTTAGTTTTTGTAAAAGATATTGATGACAACGACTATTTTAATTCGACTCTATACGACGTTGGAACTGTCGTTAAAATAAATAAAGTTACATCTATCTCCCAAGACTCTGTACAAGCTATTGTTTTTGGTATAGAGAGATTTAAAAAGAAAAAAGTTCTTCCTGATACTCCTAGATTATGTTGGAAAGTAAAATATAATAGAGAAACTGCGGACTCTTCAATTGAGCTTAAAGCCTATATGTTGGCTATCATGACCTCTTTAAAAGAGATTTTTGAGGTTAATCCAATCTTAAAAGAGGAGCTAAAACTCTTAGTTTCTCAGGCTTCCTATGATCATCCAAGTATTTTTATAGATTTTGTCTCTTCTATGTTAAAAGCTGAAGCCAAAGACCTTCAAGAACTTTTGGAAGAGTTTAATATAGTTAATCGTTCTCAAAGACTTTTAACCATGTTAAAGAAAGAGTTAGAAATTTCTCAACTTCAGGCTAAAATTTCTAAACAAATTGAAGATAAAGTTAGTAAACAGCAAAAAGAGTACTTTTTAAGGGAACAGCTCAAACTAATAAAACAAGAGCTTGGCTTAGAAAAGGATGAAAAATCCGCAGTTACCGACAAAATTTTAGATAAGATAAAACATATACATCTATCAGCAGAGGCAGAAAAAATAGTAAATGAACAGCTTGAGAAGCTTTCTCTTTTGGATCAAGGGTCTCCAGAATACCATGTAGCTCGAACATATATCGAATCTATCGTCGAACTTCCATGGGGAGTTTTTTCAAAGGATAGGCTGGATATTAAAAAAGCTAAGAATATTTTAGATCGTGATCATTATGGTCTTGAAGATATAAAAAATAGTATTTTAGAATTTGTCAGTACCGTTATAAAAACTGGGAATGTCAATGGGTCAATTCTTTGTCTAGTTGGTCCCCCAGGAGTTGGAAAAACATCTATCGGTAAATCTATTGCCGAATCGTTGAATAGAAAATTTTATCGTTTTTCTGTCGGTGGAATGGTTGATGAAGCTGAAATCAAAGGTCATAGAAGAACATATATTGGAGCTATGCCCGGAAAAATTATTCAAGCTCTAAAACTTGTACAGACATCAAACCCAGTTATAATGATTGATGAGATAGATAAAATTGGAAATAGCTTTAGAGGTGACCCCGCTTCAGCTCTGCTGGAAGTTCTAGATCCTGAGCAAAATAAAGATTTTTTGGATCATTATCTAGACATAAGGTATGATCTATCCAAGATTCTTTTTGTTACAACTGCAAATCAGTTAGATACAATTCCAAGACCTTTACTCGATAGAATGGAGATTATTCACCTATCAGGTTATATCCTTGAAGAAAAACTACAGATAGCTCAAAAATACCTGATTCCTCACCAGCTTAAAGCTCACGCTTTAGATAGTAAGGAGATTACAATAAGTAAAAATGCTTTGAAGTTTATAATCGATAAATATGCCAGAGAGGCTGGTGTTAGAACTTTAGACAAGTGCATCAGAAAAATTATGAGAAAAGTAAACTTAAAAATTGCAGAGGGCAATGTTGAAAAAGTTAGAATAAATGAAAATAATGTTGAGGCTTACTTGGGAACTCCACTTTTCACCACAGAGGAGCTTTATCAAAATGAAATACCTGGAGTTACTCTTGGACTAGCTTGGACATCTATGGGAGGAGCAACACTATATATTGAAGCTGCAAGCATAAGTAATAAAGAAAGTGGACTCAAACTCACTGGACAACTTGGGGATGTCATGAAGGAATCTGCGGAAATTGCATATTCATATATACGGTCTCTTCTTGCTAAAGATATTTCTCTTCCTATTGAAGTGAAAGAGTTTTTTGATAAAAATAAAGTCCATCTACACGTACCTGAAGGAGCTACTCCAAAAGATGGTCCATCCGCTGGTATTACAATGGCTTTAGCTCTTTACTCCTTAGCTACCGACACTCCTATTAGAAAAGGTCTTGCTATGACTGGAGAGCTAACTTTAACTGGTAAAGTTTTACCTATTGGTGGTGTTCGTGAAAAAACTATTGCCGCTAGAAGAGTGGGAATTTTTGAGTTAATCCTGCCCAAAGACAATAAAAAAGATTTTGATAAATTACCAGATTTTTTAAAAACTGGTTTAACTGTTAACTATGTCGATTATTTTACTGATGTTATTAAATACGCTGTAAAAAAATAAGAAAAGGAATGCTTTATTGCATTCCTTTTCTATTTTATCTCAATCTCCTTTATGATTTCTCCATCTAAGCTCTTTACACAAAAATAACTCTCTTCTAAAATACCATAACTGTTTACATTTCCACCCTTTGGTAAGGATATTGATCCTGGATTTAATCTATATATTCCATCTTTTTCATATGCTACTGGTAAATGGGTATGACCATATATAAAAACATCTCCTATAGATATATTTGGAAGTTTATCTTCACTATATATATGACCGTGTGTCACAAAAATTCGTTTTTCTTTTAAAAAAATTGTAGAGTAATCACCTAACATTGGATACTGTAACATCATTTGATCCACTTCGCTATCACAATTTCCTCTAACAGCAATTATTTTATCCTTATAATTATTTAATATATCTGCTACTTCTTTTGGATTATATTCAAGTGGTAACGGATTCCTTGGCCCATGGTATAGCTCATCCCCCAATATCAATATATACGTAGCCTTCTCCCTCTCATAAGCTTCTATAGCTTTTTTTAAGAAATAACTCGATCCATGAATATCTGACATTACAAAAATTTTCATAGCCCATCTCCTTAAAATATTTTTCTTCATTATATATCAATTTTCTAGAAAAAAAAAGGATTTTATCATTTTCTTCTTAATAATACTTTAAGAAAAAAGTTGCCTTTTTAATATTAAAATGGTATACTTCTGTCGAGTATATGTTAAAATCGTATATTCATACTTAATTAATTTCATTTAGGAGGTTATCATGGCTCATAGAATTAACGAAGATATCTGTATTGGATGTGGAACTTGCGAAGCAATCTGTCCTGTTAGCTGCATTTCAGAGGTTGATGGAGGAAAAAGAAGAATCGACGAAGATCAATGTATTGACTGTGGTGCTTGTGCAGGTGCTTGTCCTGTTGAGTGTATCGCTCCAGCTGAGTAATAATTTACAATAAGAGATCAAAATTTTGATCTCTTTTTTATATACCGCAAAAAAATAAATTTATGGTATAATAGTAATAAAAATGTTTGGAGGTCACTGTGGAAGACAAATTTTTAATCGAATCTTTAAATAGTTTACTTAAAGACGATCTTTTTAAAATCTTAGCTAAATTTAATATAAAAATTGCCAAAAGTACTATAAAAGGAACTATTGTAGAAAAAGTTATGGAAGCTTATAAAAATAATACTCCAACTTTTTTAGAAATTTTCTCTAGAGATACTATATCTTTACTTTCTCAATTTAATGATGAGAAAAACCAAATTAGTGAACAAGATTTCTTTGAATATGAGGAATTTTTGCTACCACTACAAAGTTTTGGATTTATATCCAAAAATCTTATAAAAGAGAAAAATAACAACCACTATAACATCTCCACGTGGTTTATCGAAACTATAAATTCTCTTTCTGAAAAAGACGAAAACAAAGTTTTAATTGATTATTATCAAGAGCTTGAGATGTTAATTCTAGGAATGATTCGATTCTATGGCGTTATTGCCGAACATAAGTTATTAGAACTTCTACTTCCTACATTTAAAAATATCACTTTGGAAAAAATACACGCTTTTGTAGATTCTAGATGGATTCTAAATGTATTTATCTCAAAATTAGAAGATTCTGGAAATAATACTACCTATTTTGTAGCTGATTCTGTTTCTGAACCCACTGATATCCTACATGAAACCATTAAATATGATGGTTTAGAATACAAAGTGTTAACAAATGATGAGTATAAAAACTATTGGAACTATTTTTTTATTGAAAAAACTCAAGAAGTTGCTGATTTAATAGCTCTTTTAATCTCACATAAAATGCAAGGATCTCAAATTGGACTTGAAATTACAGCATTAATTGATAGATTAAAAAACAATATGCCTATTGAAGATATTCTCTCAGATACTAAAACAAGAGTTAAATTTGACAGTTCTAATTCAGAAGCTATCTTCACAGCACTTGTGAGTAAGATATCCAAGTCTCTACCTCTTTGGGTTCTAAAAGGTCACTCCTATGTTGAAGTTTTTGGAGAAAATCAACCCCCTAGAGCAGTCACTAAAATTGGTAGAAATGAAAATTGTCCCTGCGGTTCTGGAAAAAAATACAAAAAATGTTGTGGAAAATAAAAAAATAGGAGTCAGACTCCTATTTTTTTTAATCATATTTGGTTTTAGTCAATTTCTACACCTTAATAGTATAGTTTTTATTGCACTTTGTCAAGAGTTTATTTCTATTTTTATATTACATTCCCTTTAATAATACTTGTACTTCTGGTCCAATTGGTAATCCACTTAACATCCAAATTGCCAAGAAAACTGACCATCCTATTAAGAATGTTATTGAGTAAGGAAGCATTACCGATATCAATGTTCCTAGAGAAGCTTTCTTATCATATTTCTGCATAAATACGATTATCATTGCGAAATATGACATTAAAGGAGAGATTATATTTGTAGTTGAATCCCCTATTCTATATGCCAATTGAGTAAACTCTGGCGAATAACCTATTCTCATTAACATTGGAATGAATACTGGTGCCAGTATAGCCCATTTAGCTGATGCTGATCCCATAAACAAATTCAAGAACCCTACTATTAAAATAAATCCTATTACCAATGGTATTCCACCAATTCCAGCTGTTTCTAAGAAGTCTGCTCCCTTTACAGCTAAAATTGTACCTAAATTTGTATATCCAAAGTATGCTATAAATTGTGCTGCGAAGAATACTAGAACTATATACCCTGCCATTCCTTGCATTGATTTAGTTAACATTCCCATTACATCTGAATCGTTTTTTATTGTCCCAATAGATTTTCCATAAGCTAATCCTGGAAGAGCAAAGAAAATTACAATTATTGGTACCAACCCACTTCCTAAGAAATTTTTACCTAGTACAAAATAGATTGGAATCAATAGAACTAACATAACTAGTGTAGCTATTCCTGCCGATTTTAAAGCTTTTTTCTCTTCACCAGTAACCTCTTGGAAATCAACAGATTCTTCACCCGTATATTTTCCTAACCTTGGTTCTACTATTTTATCATTGATTAAAGTTCCCAAGAAAGCAATTACGAATGTTGACGCCATCATAAAGTACCAGTTTGCTGTTGGTAAAACCTCATATGCTGGATCAAGTATTCTTGCAGCTTCTGTTGAAATCCCTCCTAAAAGTGGGTCTATTGTTCCTATCAATAGGTTAGCTGAGAATCCTCCAGAAACTCCAGCAAACGCTGCTGCTAGTCCTGCAATTGGATGTCTTCCAAATGACAAGAAAATCAATGCTGCCAGTGGTGGTAATACAACATATCCAGCATCAGACGCCACATTTGACACAATTCCTAAGAAAATAACCATAACTGTTACTAATCTTTTAGGTGTTGATAATGCAACTTTTTTTAATATTGCTGCCATTAACCCTGATCTTTCAGCGATTCCAATTCCAATTATAGCGACCAATACTGTTCCTAAAGGTGCAAATCCAGTAAAGTTTCTAACTAATGATGTAAATATATAGTTTACTCCCTCTTGAGTCATCAAAGATTTTGTTGAAATAACCATCTCTTGTGTTTTCATTGTTCCACTATTAATTCCAACAAAGTTAACAGACCATCCCAGTGCTCCACCTATTCCTGATATTATTACTACTACTACAGCCAATATCGCAAAAAGTGTTGCCGGATGTGGTAGGGCATTCCCTCCCTTTTCAATTATGTTCAAGAATTTGTCAATAAACCCTTTACTTTTCACTCCATTCTTTTTTAATTCAGCTTCCATTTTCCCCTCCGCATTGATAATTTATTTTCATTTTATCATAAAATGATTAATAAAGTTCCTACTATAGATAAAGAATACCACATTTTATATAAAATTAATAAGATTAATTTTATATATTTTTTATAAAAAAAATATATATTGTTCTGCAATTAGTACTTTTTACGAACATTTTTTTATTTTTTTATATATTATTTAATCTTTTTTAATGATTTATCCAGTGATGTCAATACCTCACAAGAATTTTTTTTAACTAAAATATCATCCTCTATCCTTACTCCTCCAAAATTTGGAATATATATTCCAGGTTCTATTGTTATTATCATTCCCTCTTTCAAAGTCTTATTTTCTGCCTTATAGGAAACTCCAGGATATTCATGAATTTGAAGTCCTATACCATGTCCCAATCCATGACCAAAATACTCACCGTATCCTTTTTCTCTTATAAATTCTCTGGCTATTGCATCTAATTCATGAACTGAAATTCCTGCTTTAACCTCTTTTATCGCCCTTTCATTTGCTTGTTTCACAATCTCATATATCTCTAAATGTTTATCTGAAGGATTATCTCCAACATAGAACGTCCTTGTTATATCAGAAGCATATCCTTTATAAAAACATCCATAATCTATTGTTAAAAATCCCTCCTCTATTTTTTTATCACCAGCTACTCCATGTGGTAGTGCTGATCTTTCATTGGATGCCACAATAAGGTCAAAAGATGGTTTAGAAGCCCCTAATTTTTTCATTTGGTACTCCAACTCTGCTGCAATATCGCTTTCTTTTACTCCTATTTTTATTTTAGGAATTGTCAATTCCAAGGCTTTTTCTGCAATCTCTATAGATTTTTTTATTGCTTCTATCTCCTCTCCTGATTTAATCTCCCTTATTTTTGTAAAACTATCATCTAAATATACGTATTCCAATTTTGGGAAATTACCTTCAAATAGCCTAAATTGATCCAATGTCACACTTTGATTTTCAATACCTAATTTTTGTACTCCAAACTCTGCCAATATCTCTCCAACTCTCTTTAAAGTAGATATGTTTTCACAGATTAGTTCATAGCCATTTTTTTCCACTTCCTCTTTTCCTTGAGAGACATACCTAAAATCTGTTATAAAAAATTTTTTTTCTCCTATTACCAATGCCATTCCGGTTGTTCCTGTAAATCCCGTAAAATATCTTACATTAAGCATATTACTGATTAAAACTGCATCAACATTTTTTTCTCTCATCACTCTCTTTAAATTCATCAGCCACTCCCTTAAAACATTATTTTTCCTCCACCTATTACTAGGTCATCACTATATATTACCAAATGCTGTCCCTTTGCATTTTGTGGATTTTCCTCTTCGTATTCAAAATATATCTTTTTGTTTTCCTTGATCACTTTACCATAAAATCCTGTACTTGAAAATCTTGGCTTGGCTAAAACTTTAACCTCTCTTAGCTCATCAAATGGAATATGGGATTTAAAATCTTCTAATTCGACTCTTTTTTTATACAAATCTAAATAATCTCCTAAAATTATTTCATTCGTCTCCGGTAAAATATCTATGATAAAATAAATTTTAGAAAATAAGACACCCAATCCCCTTCTTTGCCCTATTGTATACAATTGATATCCTTGATGCTGACCCAAAATATTACCATTTTTATCTATATAATTTCCAGGTCTAACCTTATCTCCCAACACTTTTTTTAAAAATTCTAAATACCCCTCTTTCGCAAAACATATGCCCTGACTATCTTTTTTATCAAAAACTTTTACCCCATATCTTTTAGCTTTTTCTCTAACAACACTTTTTTCATATTTAGCCAATGGAAATATCATTCTTTCTATTATCTCAGATTCTATTCTATATAGCATATACCCCTGATCTTTTCTTATATCTTTTGGTTTTTTGAAAAGATTTTTTCCAAATCTATTATTTTTACTTACTTCACAATAATGACCAGTTCCAATATAATAAGCCTCTTTTAAATTGGCAATCTCTATTAATTTCTTTATTTTTATTATTTCATCACAAATCACACAAGGTGAAGGTGTCATACCTTTCGAATATTCATCTATAAAATACTTTACAATTTTCTCATTAAACTCATCTACAATATCTAAAATTATATGCTCTATATTCAGCTCTTTTCCAAGAGCTATTGCATCTTTTAAATCCTGTGACTCTCTTTGCTCTTTACTTACTACCAAAGTGACTCCAATAACTTCAAAGCCATCTTCTTTCAACATATATGCTGATGTTGATGAATCTACTCCACCACTTAACCCTAAAACTATTCTTCTTCTATTCATTTTTTCCTCTACTTTTTTGATATATGAACTGAACCGATATTGTACTTTTTTATTTCACTTCCCACGAAAACCTCCAGTGTTCCATCCTCTAAAATATCTCCTGCTATTCCACTCTCCTCTTTGTCAAAAGTAACAATATCTATTCTTTTGCCATACAAATAATTGACCCTGTTAATTTCTTTCAAAATTTCCTTCCACTTCCCATTTTTGAAATCTTGGAAATTACTATAAAAATCCTTTACTATAGTCACTATAACCTCTTCTAAACTGTACACTTTTCCCGTTTTTTCCCTCAATGAAATCGCAATATTTTTAACCTCTTCTAAATTTAGATTATTCACATTTAAACCAATCCCTATAACATAGTTATCTCTTATTTTTTCCACCAATATTCCACTTATTTTTTTATCTTCCAAATACAAATCATTTGTCCACTTAAATTTATAATCCAGCTCCTCTATTTTTTTTAATGAATATAAAAGTGAATATCCCACTAAAAGTGGAAGCTTCATATACTCATCTTCCTGTATCTCTACATCATGCTTTAATACAAATGAAAACAGGGCCGCCCCTTCTGTTGAAACCCATCTATTCCCTCTTCTTCCTCTTCCCAGAGTTTGAACTTTTGCTATTGCTAAGTCCCTCTCCATTATATCGTCTTTTTCTCGTAAAAACTTACTTGTAGACTCTATTTCATCAAATCTGTATATTCTCATTTTTTCTCCTCATTAAAGAAAAAATTAGGCAGAACTCTGCCTAATTTTTTAGTCGTTATATCCTTCAGGATTCTCCTTATGCCATTTCCATGCTGTTTCTATTATTGAATCTAATGATGAATACTTAGGCTTCCAGTTTAACTCCTCCATTGCTTTTTCCGAACTAGCAACTAATTTTGCTGGGTCTCCAGCTCTTCTTGAAGACACTTCTGCTGGTATTGGATGCTTTGTTACTTTTCTTGCTACGTCTATAACTTGCTTAACAGAAAAACCTTCTCCATTACCTAAGTTGTAAACAGTACTTTCTCCACCATTTTTTAATCTATCTAAAGCTAATATATGAGCATCAACTAAATCCATTACATGGACATAGTCCCTTATACACGTTCCATCCTCAGTCGGATAATCGTCTCCATATATCCCTATTTTCTCTCTTTTTCCTAAAGCTACTTGCAATATTATTGGAATAAGATGAGTTTCTGGATTGTGGTCCTCTCCTATTTCACCTGTTGGATAAGCTCCTGCCACATTAAAATATCTAAGGGCTGTATACTTTATTCCATATGCATAATCATACCATTTCAATAACTTTTCAACCATCAATTTACTTTCACCATAAGGATTTGTTGGCACAGTTTCATCAGTTTCTAAAATTGGAATATTTTTAGGTTCTCCATATGTTGCTGCTGTTGACGAAAATACAATATTTTTTACATTGTTTTTTCTCATTGTATCCAATAAGTTCATTGATCCAACTACGTTATTTTCAAAATATTTAGCTGGATTTGTCATACTTTCCCCTACTAAAGAATCAGCTGCAAAGTGTATAACTCCCTCTATTTTATTCTCTTTAAAAACTTTTGTTAAAAACTCTATATCCCGTAAATCTCCTAAAGCCAGCTTTACATTTTCTGGAACAGCTTCTATGTGACCAGTCTGCATATTATCTAAAACAATTACCTCTCTCTTTGCTTCCAATAAGGCTTTTACTGCATGACTCCCTATATATCCAGCTCCCCCACAAACTAATATTGCCATTTTTCTCCTCCCATGCTTTCTGTAACTATCGTATTTTATTTAAAATTCCCATTCCATATACAGGTCCTGCGTGTGAAGCTATAGTCGCTCCAATCTCCATTCTACCTCTATAATCCAATTTTTTTGTTTTTTCTGCGATATTTCTCAATTGATCAGCGGCCTCTAATTCACTACGAGTTCCACCCCAACCAGTATACATAATTATTGAATTTTTTTCATTTTTAATTAATTTTTCCATATATGCCAAAGCTCCTCTCTCTCCAAGAGCCTTTGTTTCAATACATACCTCTCCATTTTCTAACTTTAAAACCGGTTTGATTTTTAGGATTCCTCCAATAACTGAAGATGCTCTTCCTATTCTTCCACCCTTTTCTAAATACGATAGCTCTTTTACAACAAAGTAAACTTTCATCTTACTCTTAGTTTCATCAATCCATTCAATTATTTCATCAAAGCCTTTGCCCTCTTTTACCATCTTTGCTGACTCCAACACTATATGTGCTAAAGCAAATGTTACTACTTTAGAGTCCACTATCGCAATATCATCCTCTTTGTTAAGCATTCCTCTTGCAACTCTAGCAGCTTGCTGAGTTCCACTTAACTTACTCGAAATATGAATTGAAATAATTTTTTTATAGCCTTTTTCAAATAGTTTTTCATAAAGCTCTTTAAACTCAGCTGGAGATGGTTGAGATGTTTTAGGAACTATATTATCTTTTAACAACTGCTTCCAAAACTCCCCTTTAGAGATATCTACTCCATCTCTGTAATATGTATCACCTGCTAACTTTATTTTCAATGGAATTATATCCACATCTAATCCTTTTACCATATCTGGTGTTAAATCTGATGTTGAATCAGTAACTATAGCGATTTCAGGCAATTCAGGGTTTCTATTCGTTATATAGATATAATACGGGTAGTTATCTTGTCCTATTACTAAGTCTGAATACTTTACAGTAGATTTTATCCCTTTAAGAACTTTATTCGCTTCTTCAGTAGATCCCTTTCCAATACATGCAAATATGTTTAACGTTTCACTATTGACACACTCTTTGTATGTATTTTTAATAACCTCTTCCAATGTAGCTGCTTTTATTTTTATTTTTCCATTTATCAATGCTATATAATCGCCTTGAGAGATTGTTAAATCATCTACTTTTGTGTCTCTAACTGCTTGAGTTATTTCAATAGATGTGTTAAATGGAAGTTGCTTTAAAATTTCGTCCATTCCAAAATCTTTATTTTTTACAACGTACTCTCCTTCTAGCATTGTTTTAGTTTCTAAAACAGTTACCTCCTTAGAAGATCTTTCCGCTGCCATTTTAGCCGAAGAGATAATATTTTTATTATTCGGTAATATTACAATTTTCTCTGCTTTTATTTTGTTAATTCCCTCTTCTATATCTGCTACACTTGGATTTTGTGTCTGTCCTCCAATCAATACAGCCGTAGCTCCATTGTCCAAAAATAGATTCCCCAATTCCATATTGTCAACAATAGCAAAATAAGCTATAGGTTTACTATTTTCATTCTGAACTAAAATTTTTCCTTTTTTATCGATTCTATATTGTTCAGCATCTGCTAAAAGCATATTTTTATGTTGAATCTCCATATTATCTATTTTTATATTTGATAGATTTCCCAACTTACCCGCTATTTCTAATATCAATCCGGGATTATTTGTATGGATATGTGTTTTTGTTTTCTTTGATGTCTGTGCGCATACCATTGAATCACCATGATTCACTATTTTAGACTTATAATCATCCAAATCAAAATCTCCCGATTCAATCACAAACTCTGTACAATATTTGAATTTTATATCTTCAAATATATGATTTCCTGAGTGTTCCATTATATCTTTTCTCTTAGCTTGAGATTGAACTATTCTCTCTAGATCATGTAACATCTCCGGATCAGTAATCGATTTTTCAAACCCTTCTAAAATATAGAATATTCCCTGTCCTCCGGCATCAACAACACCAGCCTCTTTTAATTTTGGTAATTGATTTGGTGTCTCCTCTACAGCTTCTTTTGCCGCTTCCTTTAAATAAACTAAAAATGGAATAAAGTCATCTGATGGACCACTATAGATCTCTGCCTCTTCAGCCACTCTTCTTATAACAGTTAACATTGTTCCTTCTACAGGCTCACTTACAGCTTTGTATGCTTTCTCTTTAGCCAATCTAAAAGCTACTTTCACATCATCCACTATAACTTCCTCTTTAGCTCTAACTCCCTCCAAAAATCCTTGAATAATTTGAGATAATATTGTTCCTGAATTTCCTCTTGCTCCTAAAAGAATCGCTTCTGAAACTATATCTGCTAACTCCTCCATATCTGGCTCATGATTTAACTTTATCAATTCATTTTCAACCGCTTGCAATGTCATAGACATATTTGTTCCTGTATCACCATCTGGTACAGGATATACGTTTAAGTCGTTCAAAACATCTGAATATTTTGATAACCATCTACTTGCCGCTATCAATAATTTTGTTAGCCTAGTAGAATTTAATACCTTTACTTCTATATTCATTATTTTCCTCCATTTTTAAAATGTTGGTGGATTTACCACCCAAAGAGCCCTAGCCCTTTTATCTGAATTATTTTTAAATCTATGCTTTTGACTAGATTTAAAATAAAAACTATCTCCTTCATGCAAATTATGAACTGCTTCTTCAATATATATATCCAAACTTCCCTCAAGAACAAATATAAACTCTTCACCATGGTGTGTGTAGTAACTTCTTCCACTTTCACCACCTGGTCCAATTTCATACAGTATTGGTTCCATACTTTTCTCTATGTTTGACGATGTCAGTAAAGAAATTGTTGTATTTGAGTCTACACTCTCCACATATTTTCTTTCTTTCGCTCTAATTAAATCAGAATTCTTTTTCACCTCTTCATCTTCAATCAAGTAACTAACTCTCACATCTAATGAATTGGCTATTTTTTTTAAGTTTTCAATTGAAGGAGATGCCTTTCCTTGCTCTATTTGTGATAAAAAACTAGCTGATAAATCAACCATTGTTGCTAACTCTCTTAATGACAATGATTTTTCATTTCTACTTTTTTTTATTCTCTCTCCTATACTCACTTTTTACTCATCCTCCTCTAAGATTTTATATAGTTCAAATAGACTATGGAGAACTGCTTTTTTTCTTATTTTTTCCCTATCCCCTGTGAAATTGAACTTAAAGCTTACTATTTTATCTTGAACTTTAACTCCAATATAAACCAATCCTACAGGTTTTTCCTTTGTTCCACCATCAGGTCCTGCAATTCCAGTTGTAGAAATTCCTATATCGGTTGTTAATCCGCTTACCATTTTTTCCGCTACTTCTTTACTGACAGCTCCATATTTCTCTATTAAATTTCTATCTACTTTTAATCTATCTATCTTTGATTCATTACTATATGTTACTATTCCCTCTTGAAAATACTTTGATATTCCCGGTACTGTAACAATTGTTGAAGATAACATTCCACCTGTGCATGACTCTGCCACAGAAAGTGAATAATTTTTCTTCTTTAAAAGATTAAAAATTTTTTCTTCGATTTTTTCTTTATCTTCGCCTAATATGTACTTTCCTACACTATTATATATCTTTTCCTTAATTTTTTCTACTGCGATTTTATGTTCATTTGAAGTTTGCATTCTAACTATTATACCATAATCTTTCACTAAAAATTCATATTCTATATTTGGATCAATAAAATACTCTTTAATTTTCTCTTCAAGTATTGACTCTGGAATCCCAGAAACTATTAAATCCTTAATGTAAATAGGGTCCAAGTCTGGACAAAATTTTTCTGTATAAAACTTTAAAAATTTCGGAAACATATTGTATAACTCTTTTGGTACTCCCGGAAATGCTACAATTCCATCAACAAAAAATGCTGGTGCCATTCCTACGTCATTTTTTATTGATATTGCCCCTTCGGGTTTTTCAACCTCTTTATAATTTTTGTCCAAAAATTGAATGTTTAATCTTCTAAACTTTGCTTTTAATTCTTCTAATTCACTCTCATCTACTATAAGTTTTTTATCTAAAAAATTTTTTATCGCCTCTTTAGTTAAATCATCATCTGTTGCACCTAACCCACCAGATAATATTATCAACTCACTTGTTTCTCTAGCAAACTTTAATGCTTTTTCTATACTTTCTAATGAATCTCCAACTGTTAATTTAAGGTCAATTTTTATCCCAACTTTATTTAATTCTTCAGCCATAAATACACTGTTGGTATCTAAAGTTGCTCCATTTAAAAGCTCCGTTCCAACTAATATTAAAGTACATCTCATTTTATCTACCTCTTTAGAAGAATATCGTCCAAATGCAAACCATTAAAAAATTTCCAATGACTCCAGCTAAAAAATCATCTAAAACCACGCCAATTCCATGTCCAAAAAACTGTGATTTATGAATTGGACCTATCTTAGTTATATCGAAGAATCTAAAAATTACAAATCCTATTACTATAGCCATACTCGTTTGGAATATACCCACTGGATTGATTAAAAAAAGTGTTGTTAAAAATCCTAGTACTTCATCAATCACAACTTTTTGTGGGTCTTTTTCTTTAAAAATCTCTCTTTCTGCTATATCACAAATATAGACAGAGATTGCAAAAAAAGTCATTAAGAACATAAAATAAAATGAATTATATATCATATTATTAGGAAAAATTTTTTTTAAAAGCACTAACCCGATATATACAGGAACTCCTCCTAAAGTCCCAAAAGTTCCTGGAGCTATTGGCATCTCCCCTAATCCAAATACTGTTGCTAAATTTTTAACTACCTTTCTATTCAATTAAAACACTCCCTTCTCATAGTTATATGGTCTATACGTTCCTTTTCCATTTAAAATATCTCTTATCTCTGTAGCTGTTTCAGTTGTAAATTCTAAAACTAATTCTGAAATTCCAATTTTTTCTAAATATTTTCTATCTTTCAATATATTTAATGGCTTTTCCAAATAAATTTCACTATTCCCTATATTATTTTTTACTATTGTGAACTTGTCTCCCTGTTCATTCTCAATAATCTTTACCTCCTCATCACCTAAAGATAATTCAGTATACATAGCTCTTGGTCTACCATAGGCTAAAATCGCTTTCTTTACATCTGTTTCTCCTATCTCCTCAAGTCTTCTATAACTAATTTCTGGAGATATTACGATTGTATCTATTTTTTCTATACTAGAAAAATGCTTAAATGCGTAACGATTTGAAATATTAAAATTCCATCCCAAAGTTACTTTCGTATTTTTATTTTCTAAAACTTGATATAGATTAGTTGCCATCTTATTTGATGTATCTATTTTTTCTATATTTTCTTCTCTTGCTACATCATAACCTTTAAAGTATATTTTTTCTATTCCGCACTCCTCTAAAACAACTTTTTGTTCATTTGTCGAAACTATTGCAGACAGTATACTCTTTTTTTCAATTGGTTCTTTCCTAACCAATTTTACTAATTCAGATTCATTGTCTCTTCTATAACTTAATATCAATCTATCTAAAAGCATTTTCATAGCATCTCTTTTTAACTGTTTTAAAATGGAGATCGGTAAAAATATACCCTCATCAATATCTATACTTTTTATAAAACCAACAAATGTTGTATCCCCTATTTCCAGCAATTTTTCCTTTATAGCATTCTCTGTTGTTTCTTTATTTTTAGCTCGCTCTACTATATTTTCACTTTCTAATGATACCCTTATCATTTCAAGCTTATTGTTCAGTGTTGAAGCTGTAATTTTAACCTTCTCTCCTATTTTTCCTCGAAACTCTATATTTACACCATGTTTTTTATCCATTGTTTTCATTTTTATTTCAATCAAATCATTAATTTCTTTGGAGTAGTTTCTGAATATATATTTTGTTCCTTTTGGAAAATCTTTTAATATTAAAGTTTCACCCACACTAGCTTCTCTCTTATTTTTTTCAAATTTAGTATCTATTCTATTTATATAAGTTCCACCAATTTTTTCATAATTTTGTGATAAAAAAGTTATCCCATCTCCTAAAATTATTTTTTCTTCTAATTTAACCTCCTTTCCATTTAGTTCTCCAATTCTTTTCCCTAAATGACTTGCAAAATTTTTATTCATTATATTTTCTCTATTCTTATAGAAATATCCAGTGCTATATCCTCTATTAAATATCTGTGAGCTTTTCTCTTCAACATTATTTCCATCGATTAATTCTTTATAGTAACTCACAGTTTGAAATACGTAGTTTGGCTCTTTCATCCTTCCTTCTAATTTAATACTATCTATTCCAATCTCTTTTAGTTTTTGAATCTCCTCATATCCATATAATTGATCTTTTGGACTTAAAGCATATCCTGCATCATTTCCATCAGATATATACTTTTTCCTACATGGCTGAGCACACATCCCCCTATTTCCACTACGTCCACCTATAAAACTACTCATATAGCAATTCCCTGAATAGGATATACATAGAGCCCCTGAAACAAATATTTCCAATTCAATATCACTTTTTTCTCTTATTTTCTTTATCTCCTCAAAAGTTAACTCTCTAGGTAAAACTACTCTTTCAAAGCCTATAGATTTTAAATAATTTGCTTCTACATGATTTGCTACAGTCATCTGAGTACTGCCATGTAATTCCAACTCTGGAAAATTAATTTTTATGAACTCTGCTAATCCAAAATCTTGAACAATAACTGCATCCAATCCATATTTATAAAGTTCCCCTAAATTTGTAGCTATGGCTTCTATCTCCACATCCATCATAATTGTATTCAATGTTAGAAATACTTTTACTCCTCTTGCGTGTGCATAATCCAGTGCCTCTTTATATTCTTCTAAAGTTAAATTTACTGCATTTCTTCTTGCACCAAAACCTTTTAATCCCATATATATCTCATCCGCACCGGCTTTTATTGCGGCATAAAATCTTTCAATACTTCCTGCTGGAGCAACTATTTTCATACTTTTCCTCTTTCTATCTCATTGATTATTTCTTTTATTTTTTGTTTTAACTCTTCTAAAGTTCCATTATTTTCAACTACAATATCCGCTTTTAAATTTCTATTCTCTCTAGGTATCTGAGTACCTATTATTTTTTTTATCAAACCAATATCTATATTATCCCTTTTTCTAATTCTTTCTATCTGAACTTCAGGGTCTATATCCACAACTATTACCTTATCACAATATTTTTCCAATTTAACTTCAAATAGCAATGGTACATCAAAAATTACAATCTCTTTTATATCTTTAAATTTTAAGTATTCTTTTCTATAGATATCAACAACTTTGGGATGAACTATTCCATTTAACACTTCCAATTTTTTTGGATTGTTAAAAATCTCTTTTTTTAATAACTTTTTATCTACAGAATTACTTTTCAAGTTTATAAACTCTTTTCCTAGTTTTTCTTTTATTTCCTCTTTTACTTCTTCAGTTTCTAAAATATCTTTAGCTATTAAATCTGCATCAAAAACTTTAATTCCCATAGATAAAAAGATTTTACTAACTGTAGATTTTCCACTTCCTATACCACCAGTCAATCCTAGTATCATTGCCATCTCCTTAAAATAGAATATACTATATTCTAACACATTTTCTAATTTTTTTTATAAAAAAAAGAGTGAAATTAATATTTCACCCTTGGTTTCATATCTATATTAAGCTGCAGTTACCTCTTTAGCTATTGGTCCTTTATTTCCATCTTCCACGATAAACGAAACATTTTGACCCTCTTCTAAAGTTCTAAAACCTTCTCCTACAATTCCAGTAAAGTGTACGAAATAATCTTTCCCCTCTTCACACGTTACAAAACCAAATCCTTTTTCCTTGTTAAACCATTTTACAGTTCCTTTTAACATTTTAACCTCCAAATAATATATAAGTATATATAAGTCCCCCTAGGCACTTTATGGTTATATTATACAGCAAACACCTTTAATTTGCAATACATTTTGTTTGTTTCTTGAAGAAAAAAAATATTTTGTATACAATAATAAAATATAAAAATAGTTTTTACCTATTTATAGTTATACTGTTTTAATAAAAAAAAAGAACTACAATGTAGTCCTCTTTCCAAACGAATTAGAATTATACTAACTCAATTATTGCCATCTCAGCAGAATCTCCCTTTCTTACAGAAGTTCTGATGATTCTTGTGTATCCACCGTTTCTCTCAGCATACTTAGGTGCTAAATCATTAAATAACTTAGCTACAGCCTCTTCGCTTCTTAAGAAAGCGAAAGCTTGTCTTCTGTGTGCAAGAGTTCCTTTTTTACCAAGAGTAACCATTCTCTCAGCAAACTTTCTAAGCTCTTTTGCTCTAGTAACAGTAGTTTCTATTCTATCTGATAAAATTAGAGATATTGTTAAGTTCATTAACATAGCTTTTCTATGGTCAGCTCTTCTCCCTAACTTTCTATATGATTTATTGTGGTTCATTAGTCAGTTAGCCTCCTTATCTAATTATTCTATAGATCCATTTCCATTTAGATCGAACCCAAGTTCTTTCATCTTTTCAAGGATCTCATCTAGTGATTTTCTTCCTAGATTCTTTATTTTTAGAAGTTCGTTCATTGACATTCTTGCCAACTGCCCAACTTCCTCTATGCCAGCTTTCTTTAAGCAGTTAAATGATCTAACTGTTAAATCTAACTCTTCTATTCTTGTATTTAATACATCATCAGCTTTAGCACTTGATGTAGGAGTTTCCTCCTCTTCCTCAAGATCTATTCTCAAGTGGTCCATTCTATTTCCTAAGTCAAGGAACGGATCTAAATGATACTTTAGAAGCTCTATTGCATAAGAGATAGCATCTCTTATTTCAACACTTCCATCTGTCTCGACATTTAAAGTTAACTTATCGAAATCAGTCATTCTTCCAACCATTGTGTCTTGCACTGAGTATGATACTTTTCTAATTGGTGTATATATAGCATCAACTGCTATAAAATCTACAGCCCAATCTTTTTTCTCTATCTCTTCAGCAACAACAAATCCCTCACCAGTATCAACTATGAATTCCATATCAATCTCTCTATCTGTAGTCAATGTACATATGATTTGATCTGGATTTACAATCTCTAATCCGATATCTGGTATTATATCAGCAGCTGTAACAGTCTTAGGTCCCTTTGCAGAAAGAGTCATTTTTCTTTCTCCAGCAGTTTCTGCCTTTATTACTACCTCTTTTACATTTAGCATTATTTCAGTTACAGCTTCCTTTATACCTTCCATAACTGAAAATTCACTTAGTACTCCATCAATTCTAACTCCTTTAATGGCAGCACCAGGTATAGATGATAGTAAAACTCTTCTCAAAGCATTACCAATTGTATGTCCATATCCTCTATATAAAGGTTCTATAACATATTGACCTGAAAAGTCACTTGTTCTTAATTCGGTAATGTTAATGCCCTTAGCATGTTTTTCTATTTTTAACATTTAATCAACTCCTGTCAAAGGATTTATTATCTTGAATAGAACTCAACTATTAAAGCTTCGTTTAGATCAAAGTCTAAATCGTCTTTAGTTGGGTTCTGAAGAACTTTTCCTGCGAAGTTAGCTTTATCTAACTCTAACCATGCTGGAACTGTCTTCTCTTCTACTGCAGATTTGATTAACTCAATGTTCTTTGAGTTCTCAATTACAGAAACTACATCCCCTGCTTTTACTCTATAAGATGCAATGTTAACTCTTCTTCCGTTAACAGCAATATGTCCATGAGACACGATTTGTCTAGCTTGTCTTCTAGTTTTAGCGAATCCTAGTCTGTAAACTACGTTCTCTAATCTTCTTTCTAAATATTGGATTAAAGTTAAACCAGTAACTCCATCCTTTCTTGAAGCCTCTTCATATAATTTTCTGAATTGCTTCTCCATTACATTGTATATAAATTTAGCTTTTTGCTTTTCATTTAACTGAATTGCATACTCTGTAGGCTTTTTGTTTGCATTTGGTCTTGGCCCTCTATTAGAAGATTTGTTAACTCCTAAAATAACTGGATCAATTCCAAGAGCTCTACATTTCTTTAAAACAGGTTGTCTATTTCTTGCCATCTCTTTATTGTTCCTCCTTACACTTAATAAATTTCTACGATAATGAGCTCAGAAAAGTGTATTACACTCTTCTTCTTTTTGGTGGTCTACATCCGTTGTGTGGAACTGGAGTTACATCAGTTATCTTTGTAACCTCTAATCCTGCCGCTTGTAAAGATCTGATACATGCTTCTCTACCTGATCCAGGTCCTTTCACTTTTACTTCAACCTTCTTCATTCCGTTTTCCATTGCGATATGAGCTGCTTGCTCTGCTGCGATTTGAGCTGCAAATGGAGTTCCTTTTTTAGTTCCCTTGAATCCAGAAGTTCCTCCTGATTTCCAGCTTACTACTTTACCTTCCACATCAGTAATTGCTACTATTGTGTTATTGAAAGTTGAGTGTATATGAGCTACTCCGTTAGGAATATTTTTCAATTTCTTCTTGATTTTAGCTACTTTCTTCTTAGCCAATTTAGCTACCTCCTTACGATAAAATTCCGTTCTTTATACTACAATTAGCTTTTAACTATCTTTTTATAGGTTTTTTAGGTCCTTTTCTAGTTCTTGCATTTGTTTTTGACTTTTGTCCTCTTACTGGTAAGTTCATCTTATGTCTTGAACCTCTGTAACATCTGATGTCCATAAGTCTTTTGATTGCAAGTCTGATCTCTTTTCTTAGATCTCCCTCTACCTTGATAGTTTCAACAATGGCTCTGATTTTGTTTAATTCTTCTTCAGTTAAATCCTTTACTCTAGTGTCAAAGTTCACTCCTGCTTCTGTTAATACTCTTTGTGAAGTTGGTTTTCCAATTCCATAAACGTAAGTTAGAGCAATTTCTACTCTTTTGTTTCTAGGAATATCTACTCCTGCGATTCTAGCCAAAATTCTTCCTCCTCTTCCGAAAATTTTATATATCCGTCAGTATATTAACTGACTAAGACTTTCTTCGGTATGCCTCTTTCGAGTACTAGCTCTACAGCCTAACATACCTTTACAGTACTTCCCATGTCAGTACTAGTTTGCAAAACTTTTCAAGTTATCCTTGTACTTGTTTGTGCTTAGGGTTTTCACAGATTACTCTGATTTTCCCGTGTCTCTTGATAACTTTACATTTGTCACAAATAGGCTTAATTGATACTCTTACTTTCACTTAATTACCTCCTCTCGTGATCATAACTTTACTTTTTTCTGTATACTATTCTTCCCCTAGATAAATCATACGGAGAAATTTGTACCGTTACTTTGTCTCCAGGTAAAATTTTGATATAATTCATTCTCATTTTACCAGAGATATGCCCTAAAATTGTGTGTCCATTCTCTAATTCAACTTTAAACATCGCATTTGGAAGGGCCTCTAATATAGTTCCTTCTAATTCGATAACATCCTTTTTCGACATACTACCTCCTATCGAACAGAAATTCATATCATTTTAACATTTATTTTACAAAAAGTCTAGCTAATTTTTAACATTTTTATTGTTATTTTTATTAATCTAGCTCAGTTAAAACAACAGGTTTTCCATCTATTATGGCAACAGTGTGTTCAAAGTGAGCTGAACGCTTCCCATCTTTTGTTACCACTGTCCATCCATCATCAGTTATATTCACTTTGTAAGTTCCAACATTGACCATTGGCTCTATAGCCAAAACCATTCCTTCTTCAATTTTTATTCCTCTTCCTTTTCTACCAAAGTTTGGAATACAAGGATCTTCGTGCATAGCTTTTCCTACTCCGTGCCCAGCAAAATCTTTAACTACAGTAAATCCATTTGACTCAACATATTTTTGAATTGCGTTTCCAACATCACCAAGTCTATTTCCTGCAACTGCTTCTTCAATTCCAATTCTTCTTGCTTCTCTAGTGACATCAATCAATTTTTGTGACTCTTCATCAATTTCACCAACTGGATAGGTTATTGCTGAATCACCATAAAATCCATCCATTCTTGCCACCACATCAACACTTACTATATCTCCATTTTGAAGAATTCTACTGCTTTTTGGAACTCCATGTACTACCTCTTCGTTTACAGATATACAAGAACCTGCTGGATAAGGATTTATTGGTCCACCAACACCTATTGTTGCCAGTTCAGCTCCATTTTCAATTAAATAATCTTCAATAACCTTATTTAATTCATATGTTGAAATACCAGGTTTAATATATTTTGGTAGATATTCTTTATATAGTCTTGCTATTAATTGACATGGTTTTTTTATTTTTTCTATCTCTTCTCTAGTTTTTATTATAACCATAAATTTTCCTTTCCAGTTTCTAAAATTATCCTAAAATATTGAATATCTCTTTTGCAATCTCATCTATCTCTTTAGTTCCATCTAGCTCTACCATCACTCCTCTTTCAGAGTAAAAATCAAATAGCGGAGCTGTCTGTTCATGATATGCAGCCAGTCTTTTTTCCACTGTCTCTTTATTATCATCTTTTCTTATTATTAAATCTGTTCCACAATAGTCACACTTTCCTTCAATTTTCTGTGGATTATTTTTAACGTGATAAGTTGCTCCACAACTTGGACAAACCCTTCTTCCAACTACTCTATCAACTATTAACTCATCTGGAACATTTAGAGAAATAACTTTATCTAACTTCATATTTAACTCTTTTAATAATACCTCTAGTGCTTCTGCTTGATTTAATGTTCTTGGAAATCCATCTAAAATAAAACCTTTTTTACAATCTTCTTGTGATAATCTATCTCTTATTATCCCTATAATAGTTGAATCTGGAACTAACTTCCCTTCATCCATAAATTTTTTAGCTTCTAATCCCATTTCAGTTCCATTGGATATCGCAGCTCTTAATATATCTCCTGTTGAAATTTGTGGAATTCCATACTTTTCAATTATGAATTTTGCTTGTGTTCCTTTTCCAGCACCAGGTGCTCCAAATAACATTATATTCATTACTTCATCTCCTCTACTCAAATAAAATAAATAAAAAGGGCACGACATATGCCGTGCCAAAGATTTTATAAAAATCCCTTATACTCTTTCATGATAAGGTGAGCATCTATCTGTTGTACAGTATCTAGTGCTACCCCTACTACTATTATTATCCCCGTTCCACCAAAGAATATTGGTAGCCCAAAAGTTTTAAATAGTACCATAGGTGCGATTGCGATAAAAGCTAAAAATATAGCTCCACCCCAAGTTATTCTAGTTACAACTCCTTCAAGATAATCAGCCGTATCTGCTCCAGGTCTAATACTTGGAATCGTTCCTCCACCCTGTTTTAAATTCTCTGCAACCTTTTCAGGATCGAAAACTATTGAAGTATAGAAAAACGAGAAGAATATAATTACAGCAGCATATAGTATTAAATATACAGGATGCTGGTCACCAAATATTCTAGCAAGTATTACCTTTCCAGGAAACTCTCCAGGAAGCATGCTTACTGCTAAAGAAGGTATCATCATCACCACTGAAGCAAAGATTACAGGCATTACACCCGAAGTATTCAGCTTCAATGGAATATACGAGTTCTGACCCATTCCATTATTTCCAGCAAATCCTCTTCCTACGTAGTGAACTGGTATTTTTCTTTGTCCTAATTGGAATACAACAATTCCCGCAATTGTTACAACTGCAGCAACTCCCACTAATAACAAAACAGGAATAAGAAACTTACTCCCTCTCATATCTTGTATAGTTTGAATAACAGCTCCAGGGGCTCCTGAAATAACGTTTAAAAATATTAGTAGTGAAACTCCATTACCTATACCTTTGATAGATATTTGTTCTCCTACCCACATTAAAAATATTGTTCCTGCCGTTAAAGTTGTTATTGTTGTTAAGAAAAAATTAAACCCTGGTGTTGTTACTAATCCTACCGATTGTAGCCAAGCACACACTCCAATTCCTTGGACCACCGCTATTACAATCGTTAGATATCTAGTCCATTGAGTAATCTTATTTCTTCCTGATTCTCCCTCTTTTTGAATCTCTTCAAGTTTAGGAATAATTACAGCAAGTAAACTAAATACAATTGAGGCATTGATATAAGGTACAATCCCCAATGCAAATATTGATACTCTTTGGAAAGCCCCACCTGAGAACATATTAATATATCCTAGTAAGTCACTTTGCGCAGTCATTTGAGCTAAACGATCAATGTCCACACCAGGAGCAGGGATGTATGTCCCTACCCTAGCTACTAGGAACATTAATAAGGTGAAGATGATTCTCTCTCTCAGTTCCGGAATTTTAAATATACCTCTAAGCTTCGTTTCAAACTTTTCAATTAAACCCAAAATTCTTCACCTCACATTGAAATAACTAGTCTTTTAATTACTTGTTATTTTTTGCTACATCAGCAAAAGTTTTAACTTCAAGAATCTCTACAGACCCACCTTTTGCTTCAATAGCTGCTTTCGCAGAAGCAGAAACTTTGTGAGCTTTGATAGATACTTTCTTTTCTAGCTCTCCATTCCCTAAAACCTTGATTCCAGCAAGAGTTTTTTTGATAACACCAGCAGCTACTAATAACTCTGGAGTTACTTCTGTTCCCTCTTCGAATCTATTCAAATCACATAAATTTATTATTGCATAATCTTTTCTGAATATTGCGTTAGAGAATCCTCTCTTTGGAGTTCTTCTATATAAAGGCATTTGTCCACCCTCGAAGTAAGGTTTTACCCCTCCTCCAGCTCTAGAGTTTTGACCATTGCTTCCTTTTCCAGCAGTCTTTCCTAATCCAGAAGACTCTCCTCTTCCTATTCTTTTTCTAGCTTTTCTTGGTACAGAAGGCTTTAATTCATTTAATTTCATTGATTATTGCACCTCCTCTACTTTTATTAGGTAAGATATTTGAGCAATTTTTCCCATTAACTCTGGAGTTACATTGTGCTCTCTAACATCATTCATCTTCTTAAGCCCTAGCGACTTTGCAGTTGCTATATGGTTAGGCTTTCTTCCGATTATGCTTTTTACAAGCTCTATTCTAAGCTTTGCCATCTTTTTTTACCTCCTAGCTTAAGATTTCCTTTACTTCTTTTCCTCTTAAAGCTGCAACTTCTTCAGCAGTTCTTAGTGCTGCTAACCCTTCAATTGTAGCTCTTGCAACGTTGAACTTATTTCTTGATCCTTTAATTTTTGTAAGGATGTTATGTACTCCTGCTAACTCAAGAATCTCTCTACAAGATGATCCTGCGATAACTCCAGTACCTTCATAAGCTGGTGCCATCCATATAGATGTTGCTCCCCATTTACCAACTATTTCGTGAGGAATAGTCGTTCCTTTTAATGAAACCTTTACCATATTTTTCTTAGCAGAAGCGATTGCTTTTCTGATTGCATCAGGTACACCATTCGCTTTTCCTAGTCCTATTCCTACGTTCCCTTCAGCGTCTCCTACAGCAGCTAAAACAGAGAAAGATATAGTTCTTCCTCCTTTAGTTGTCTTAGAAACTCTAGAAATTTTCAATAATTTCTCTTGAAATTGTTTTTCTTCTTTAACTAACTTAGACAAGTGAAGTCCTCCTCTCTACAAGAATTAGAATTTAAGTCCTGCTTCTCTTGCAGCCTCTGCAAGGGCAGCTACTCTTCCTGTGTATTTATATCCAGATCTGTCAAATACTACAACAGATATTTCTTTTGCTACAGCTCTTTCAGCAATTGCTTTTCCAACAAGCTTAGCAGACTCGATGTTTCCACCGTGCTTTACATTTCCTTTGATCTCTTTATCGATAGTAGATGCAGAAACTAAAGTTACTCCATTTACGTCATCAACTAATTGAGCAAAAATGTTGTTGTTTGATCTATATATAGAAAGTCTTGGTCTTTCAGCCGTACCAGAAATTTTATTTCTGATAGCTAAGTGCTTTCTTCTTCTAATAGCGTCTCTATTAACTCTCTTAAACAACTTTTTAACCTCCTTATTCTCAGCATACTAATATTTTCTAATTAGTATTATGATTTCTTACCTTCTTTTCTTCTGATTATTTCGTCAGAATACTTAACTCCTTTTCCTTTATAAGGCTCTGGAGCTCTCTTAGATCTGATGTCAGCAGCAACTTGTCCCACTACATCTTTTTCTATTCCCTCAATGTGGATAGTTGTATTTTTATCAACTGTCATTTTAATCCCTTCAACAGAATTGATTACAACTGGATGAGAATAACCTAAAGCCATCTCTAATCCACCATTTTTTTCAGTAGCTCTATATCCAACTCCAACAAGTGTAAGAGTTTTCTTGAAACCTTCAGATACTCCAACAACCATGTTGTTTATAAGTGCTCTTGTAGTTCCATGTATAGCTCTTACAGCTGGTAAATCGTTTGGTCTTGCAACTGTAATTTCATTATTCTCTATATTTATTGTTAACTCATCATTAAATTTTTTAGTTAAAGTACCTTTAGGTCCTTTTACAGTAACTACGTTTCCTGCAGCTAATGTAACTTCTACCCCAGCAGGTACCACTATGATCTTTTTACCTACTCTTGACATATGGCTACCTCCTAGTTATTACCAAACGAATGCAAGAATTTCTCCACCCATGTTCTCTCTTCTAGCAGTTCTATCCGTTACGATTCCCTTAGAAGTTGAAACAATAGCGATTCCTAAACCTGATAATACTCTTGGCATATCTTCTACAGAAGAATAAACTCTTCTTCCTGGCTTAGATATTCTCTTGATTCCTTTGATTACTCTTTCTTTTCCATCATACTTTAAATATACTCTTATATTCTTTTTATTTCCATCTGTTACAATTTTATAGTTAGAAATATATCCCTCTTCTTTTAAAATCTCAGCGATTCTCTCTTTTATGTTAGAGTGAGGAACATCTGTTTTCTCATGCATTACCGCATTTGCATTTCTAACTCTTGTTAACATATCTGCAATTGGATCTGTTAAAAACATCTATTAAATCCTCCTTTCATCAATTACCAAGATGACTTCTTCACACCTGGAATAAGTCCAGCACCTGCTAATTGTCTGAACTTAACTCTCGAAATTCCGAATTCTCTCATGAATCCTCTTGGTCTTCCATCTAATTGACATCTATTTTTCTTTCTAACTTCTGAAGAGTTCTTAGGTAATTTGTTCAGCTCAAACATAGCTTCCATATCTCCCTCATTGATTCTCTTCTTCAGTTCAGCTCTCTTTTCAGCATATTTATCGCATAAAGTTGCTCTTTTTACTTCTCTAGCGATCATTGACTTTTTAGCCATTTATTATTAACCTCCTCACTATTTACTTTTTGAAAGGCATTCCGAATGCCTTAAGTAAAGCTCTTCCTTCTTCATCTGTTTTAGCTGAAGATACTATAGTGATAGACATTCCTAAAAGCTTGTCAACTTTATCAAACTCGATCTCAGGGAAAACTAATTGATCTCTTAATCCTAAAGAGTAGTTTCCTCTTCCGTCGAATGAATCCGCTGGAACTCCTTCGAAGTCTCTTACTCTTGGAAGAACTACATTTACTAATCTATCTAGAAAATCGTACATTCTCTCTTTTCTTAAAGTAACTTTTGCACCGATTGGCATTCCTTCTCTTAACTTAAATCCAGCTTCTGATTTTTTTGCTTTTCTTACAACTGGCTTTTGTCCTGTGATTATTGCTAAATCAGCCATTGCAGCATCGATTAACTTAGAGTTTTGAGTTGCCTCTCCAACTCCCATGTTAACAACGATTCTGTCTAATTTTGGACATTCCATAACGTTAGATAATCCTAACTCTTTCATTAAGTTAGTAACTATTGTTTCGTTATATAACTTGTGATATCTAGAAACGTATTTAGACACTTACGTTCTCCTCCTCTCTTATAAAGTTTCTCCAGATACTTTAGAGTATCTTACTTTTTTTCCGTCCACAAACTTGTATCCAACTCTTGTTGGTTTACCAGCTTTCTCATCAAATAACATTACTTTTGAAGAGAACATTGGAGCTGGTTTAGTTACAACTCCACCTTGTGGGTTTATTTGTGAAGGTTTCATATGTTTTGTTACCATGTTGATATTCTCAACAACAATTTTTCCTTTTTTAGGGAATACTTTTAAAACCTTACCTGTTTTTCCTTTATCTTTTCCAGATATTACGTAAACTGTATCTCCAGTTTTTACATGTAATGACTCTGGTACAAATTTAATCTTAGGTTTAGCCACGACAATTAGCCTCCTCTCTCAATTATATTACTTCTGGAGCTAGTGAAACTATCTTCATGAAGTCTTTAGCTCTTAATTCTCTTGCAACTGGTCCGAATATTCTTGTTGCTTTTGGTTCATTGTTATTATTTAAGATAACTGCTGCGTTATCATCAAATTTAATATATGATCCATCTTCTCTTCTTAATTCTTTTCTTGTTCTAACAATAACTGCTTTTACTACGTCTCCTTTTTTAACGTTTCCACCAGGTATTGCTTCCTTAACTGATGCCACAACAATGTCACCGATTCTTCCGAATCTTCTTCTAGATCCTCCAAGAACTCTTATAACCATAAGTTTTTTAGCCCCTGAGTTATCAGCAACATTAAGGATAGTTTGTTGTTGTACCATTAAATTATCCTCCTCTCAACAATAATTTGGATTATTATCTAGCTTTCTCTATAATATCAACTAGTCTCCATCTCTTATCTCTAGATAATGGTCTAGTTTCCATGATTCTTACTTTATCTCCAGTTTGAGCTACGTTGTTCTCGTCATGTGCTTTGAACTTCATAGTCTTTTTAACTCTTTTTTTGTAGATTGGGTGTAATGTCATTGTTTCGATAGCAACAACTATCGTCTTGTCCATCTTATCAGAAACAACGATTCCTTCTCTTACTTTTCTCTCGTTTCTCAAGATTTTGACCTCCTCTTCTTAAGAATCCATATCTTAACTTTAAGATTTAATTATCTTTCGTTTAATATAGTGTTTATTCTTGCGATCTCTCTTCTTACTTCTCTAATCTTAGCAGTGTTAGTTACTTGTCCTAATGAAAGTTGAAACTTTAGGTTGAAAAGTTCTTCCTTAAGCTCTTTACACTTTACTACTAAGTCTTCAGTAGATATTTCTCTTATTTCCTTAGCTCTCATTAGTTCTCACCACCATTCTCTCTTTTTACAATCTTACATCTAATAGGAAGTTTCATAGAAGCCTTTCTTAAAGCTGCTATTGCTTTTTCTTCAGTAACACCAGATACCTCGAACATTATTCTTCCAGGTTTTACTACTGCTACCCAACCTTCTACGTTTCCTTTACCTTTACCCATTCTTACTCCAGCTGGTCTAGCAGTAATTGGCTTATCTGGGAATATTCTTATAAAAGTTTTACCTTCTCTTTTGAATGTTCTGTTGATTCCAACTCTACAAGATTCAATCTGTCTGTTTGTTATCCATGCTGGTTCAAGGGCTTGTAATCCGTAATCTCCGAAAGCAACAGTGTTACCTCTTTGAGCTGTACCCTTCATTCTTCCTCTAAACATTTTTCTATGTTTCGTTCTTTTAGGCATTAACATGATTACGCTTCCCCTCCTTCCTTCTTAGTTGGAAGTACTTCACCGTGGAAGATCCAAACCTTGATTCCAAGAGCTCCATATGTTGTATGAGCTGTAGCTGTAGCGTAGTCAATGTCTGCTCTTAATGTATGTAGAGGCACTTTTCCTTCTACTACCCATTCAGATCTTGCGATTTCAGCACCATTTAATCTTCCAGAAACCATAACTTTGATTCCTTTTGCTCCTGCTTTCATTGCTCTCATAACAGCTTGGCTAACTGCTCTTTTGTAAGCTACCCTTTTCTCGATAGATGTAGCTATATTTTCTGCAACTAAAGTTGCATCTTTATTAAACTCTTTAACCTCTTGAACTTTAACTGTAACTTTTCTTCCAGTCATTGCTTCAAGTTTAGCTCTTAATGATTCTATTTCAGAACCTTTTCTTCCAATGATTATTCCAGCTTTAGCTGTGTATATTAAAACTACAACGTGTGATGGAGAAGTTCTCTCGATCTTTACCTTCGAAATTCCCGCGTGGAAGTAGTTCTTTTTGATCATTTCTCTGATCTTTGTATCTTCATGGAAGAACTTTGCGTATTCTTTTTTATCTGCATACCAGATAGAATCCCAAGTTCTTGTTATTCCAAGTCTCAGTCCTCTAGGGTCTACTTTTTGTCCCACAGTCTTACCTCCTTACTACTTTTCAGACACTGCCACAACAATGTGTGCTGTTGGTTTTCTTATTATATCTGCTCTTCCCATCGCTCTTGGCATTATTCTCTTAAGCGCTGGTCCGTCGTTTATCATTATAGTTGATACTACTAACTTCTCCTCATCCATATTGAAGTTGTTAGTTGCATTAGCAATTGCTGATGCTAGTGTTTTCTTTATAAATCTAGCCGCTTTTTTGTTAGTAAACTCTAACGTATCTAAAGCTTCTAATGCTGATTTTCCTCTCACTAAGTCTGCTACAAGTCTAGCTTTTCTTGGAGATAATCTTACGAATCTAGTTATTGCTCTAGCTTCCACTAGTCCAACCTCCTTTTCCTACTATCAATTTATTAATTTAAAATCGATTATTTTTTCTTTTTCTTTTTGTCTACACCGTGACCATAGTATGTTCTAGTTGGTGCAAACTCACCTAGTTTATGTCCAACCATTTGCTCAGTTACATGAACTGGTATGTGCTTTTTACCATTGTAAACACCAAATGTTAATCCTATAAAGTTAGGGAATATTGTTGATCTTCTAGACCAAGTCTTTATTACCGCTTTTATATTATCAGTAGCTACTGCTTCCTCAACTTTTTTCATTAAGTGGTGGTCACAAAAAGGTCCTTTTTTTAATGATCTAGCCATTACCTATTAGCCTCCTCTCGAAAATTACTTTTCGTTTCTTCTTCTTACGATAAACTTGTCTGAAGTTTTTCTTCCTCTTGTTTTAACACCATGAGCTGGTTTACCCCAAGGAGTCATAGGAGATTTTCTTCCAACTGGAGCTTTACCTTCTCCTCCACCGTGTGGGTGATCACAAGGGTTCATTACAGATCCTCTTACGTGAGGTCTTCTTCCTTTGTGTCTATTTCTTCCAGCTTTACCTAGTGATACTAGGCTGTGCTCAGAGTTTCCTACTTCACCAATTGTTGCCATACATTCTCCGTGAATTAATCTTAACTCACCTGATGGTAACTGTACGTGACAGTAAGTTCCTTCTTTTGCAACTAGTCTTGCTGCAGTTCCTGCAGATCTAACTAATTGTCCACCCTTTCCTCTTTGTAACTCAACGTTGTGTATCTGTGATCCAACAGGCATCTCTCTTAATTTAAGAGCATTTCCTGGCTTTATTTCAGCATTTGAACCAGCCATTACGATATCACCTTTCTTAAGTCCCTTTGGAGCAAGAATATATCTCTTCTCTCCGTCTGCGTACGATAGTAATGCAATATTTGCAGTTCTATTTGGATCGTACTCTAGTGATACTACCTTTGCAGGTACATCTAATTTATTTCTCTTAAAGTCAATGATTCTGTAAAGTCTTTTGTGTCCCTTGTCTCTATTTCTACAAGTTCTGTGTCCATAGTTATCTCTACCATAAGCAGATTTTAATGGAGTAGTTAAAGACTTTTCAGGTCTAACTTTATCTAAATCTTCGTTAACTAATCTAGACATATGTCTAGTACCATTAGTTATAGCATTTAACTTTCTAATTGCCATTTTGTTAACCTCCAAAATTTCCTGACCTATAATTATCTTTAGCTTTATCCTTTTATTATATAAAGAACTAAACCTCTTAATTATCTTTCAATTATACTTCTGCGAAGTAAGTTATTGTGTTTCCAGCAGCTAATTTAACAATAGCTTTTTTCTTAGCTTGAGTCTTGTAAAGTTTCATTCCATGTCTTTTAGTAACTGGCTTTACATTGATTGTAGCTACAGATTCAACTTTTACGTTAAATATAGTCTCGATAGCTTTTCTGATCTCAACTTTATTTGCTTTAGGACTTACCTCAAATGTGTACTTGTTGTAATCTCTTCTTAAAATCTCAGTTTTCTCAGTGATTACAGGCTTCTTTACGATATCGTAAGCAGTCATTATGCAAGCACCTCCTCGATTGTCGTTAACGCTTCCTTAGTTACGATAACTTTCTCTTGCTTTAATAACCAGTAAACTCCAATCTCATTTGGTTGAAGAACTACTGCGTTCTCTAAGTTTCTAGCTGATAGATATAAATTGTAATCAGCTTCTGTAGCAAGGTCATTTACAACAAATAATTGCTTTGTATTTGCTGATAAAGCATTAGTTAAAGCGATTATTGTTTTAGTTTTTGGAGTTTCAATAGTTCCATCTAGAACTAAGATTTCTCCAGCAGCAACTTTCGCAGAAAGTGCTGATCTTAAAGCAAGATTTCTTACTTTTTTATTTACTTTCTTTTCATATGATCTTGGTTGTGGTCCAAATGTTACTCCTCCACCTACCATGTGTGGAGCTCTTATAGAACCTTGTCTAGCTCTTCCAGTTCCTTTTTGTTTGAAAGGCTTTCTTCCTCCACCTTTAACCATAGCTCTAGTTTTAGTAGCTGCAGTTCCTTGTCTAGCAGCTGCTAATTCCGCAGTTAATACTTCATGTAATACTGCTTGATTAGGCTCGATTCCGAATACAGAATCTTTAACTTCTACAGTACCAGTTTGGTTTCCTGCTAAGTCATATATGTTTAAAACTGCCATTATTTTCCTCCTTCCTCATCTACTAACTAATTATTTTTTTACAGCTGGTTTAACAACGATATATCCGTTCTTTGGACCAGGTACTGCACCTTTAATTAGTAGTAAGTTGTTTTCTGCGTCAACTTTAACAATTTTTAAGTTTTGAACTGTTACAGTTGTATTTCCGTATTGTCCAGCCATTCTTTTGTTCTTAAGAACTTTTCCAGGCCAAGACGACATTCCTATAGATCCTCCAAGTCTGTGGTTTCTAGATACACCGTGTGAAGCTCTGTTTCCACTGAAGTTATGTCTCTTCATAACCCCTGATGTTCCTTTACCTTTTGAAGTTCCTGTAATGTCTACGAAAGCAACCTCTGCTAAAGTGTCTACTTTAATCTCTTGTCCAAGTTCGATTCCTTCTACTGAATCAACTTTTAACTCTTTAACAAATCTTAACGGCTTTACACCAGCTTTGTTAAAAATTCCCATTAATGGCTTTGTAGTATTTTTTTCTTTTTTCTCGTCAAATCCTAATTGTAAAGCTGAGTATCCATCGTTCTCTACAGTCTTCTTTTGAAGAACATAGTTAGGTCCAGCTTCAACAACTGTAACTGGAATAAATTTTCCATCTTCGAAAATTTGAGTCATTCCAATTTTTTTTGCTAAAATTCCTGACATGTGTTTTACCTCCATCAAATAATATATTGGTTGACAACTTGCCCTCGTGGTTCCACCACTTTTTCTTTAAAAAAACGCCAACTTGTATTATTCTGTAAGGATAATTTAATTAGCATCAAATTACCCGAAAATCAGCCGTCTGCTTTTTTCTCAGAATCTCTTTAATCAAGTCAATTATGCTTGCTTTATTTCGATTCCAACACCAGCTGGTAAGTTAACTGCTGTTAAAGAAGCAATTGTCTTAGGGTTAGAGTTTTTAATCTCTACCATTCTTCTGTGCACTCTCATCTCGAATTGCTCTCTCGAGTCTTTGTTTACGTGTACTGATCTTAGTACAGTATATTTTTTAATCTTTGTAGGTAGTGGCATAGGTCCTGCAATTTCTGCTCCAGATTTCTTTGCTACTTCTACTATTTTTTTAGCTGATTGATCTAATAAAGTGTGATCATAAGCTTTTAAGTAAATTCTTAACTTGTTAGAAGCCATTTTACTTTTCGCACCTCCTTAAAAGTTTCGATTAAAAGAATCAAATAATTCTTTTGTACACTCTGATAATTATATCATATTTTTTATAAAAAGCAAATGTTTTTTATTTTTATTTAAAAGTTTTTTTATCTAGCTTTTTTCAAAATATAAAAGGGGACTAAGTCCCCTTTTACATGAACTAAATTTCACTTAAATTTTAAGTAAGATTACTTAGTAATTTCTGCAACAACTCCAGAAGCTACTGTTCTTCCTCCCTCTCTGATCGCAAATCTTAATCCCGGCTCCATTGCGATTGGGTGAATTAACTCCACTGTCATCTCAATGTTGTCTCCTGGCATTACCATCTCTACTCCCTCAGGTAAGTTGATTGCTCCTGTTATATCTGTTG
>NZ_CDRRQU010000005.1:0-85585 GCF_977044495.1 Cetobacterium sp.
ACCTACATGGATATGGACTTGGGATGTCCGACACCATCAGTTACTGTGGTAAATGCAGGTATCAAGTTGAAGCCAAACAAATCCTGGCAGCTGACTATTGAATGAAATCATAAATTAAAACACAACCAAAAAAAGAAAATAAAGTATATATGTTATCAACAAGAAAAATAAATGAGGAGGAATTATTATGTCAAAAAGATTTGCACCAGAACCATATAAAATAAAAATGGTTGAAAATATGGCTATTATGACTAAGGATGAAAGAAAAGAAGCTATTGAAAGAGCTGGGTATAATACTTTTTTATTAAAATCAGATGAGTGTTATATAGATTTACTTACGGATTCTGGAACTAATGCTATGAGTGACGCTCAATGGGCTGGATTGATGTTGGGGGATGAAGCATATGCAGGAAGTAGAAACTTTTATCATTTAGAAAAAACAGTACAAGAACTTTTTGGATTTAAATATGTAGTTCCAACTCACCAAGGAAGAGGCGCAGAAAATATATTATCAACTTTAACAATAAAGCCGGGAGACTATGTACCGGGGAATATGTATTTTACTACTACGAGATTCCATCAGGAAAGAAATGGTGCAACTTTTAGGGATATTATAATTGATGAAGCGCATGACTCTCAGATAGATTTGCCATTTAAAGGAAATATAGATTTAAAAAAATTACAGGCGTTAATTGATGAAGTCGGTGCAGATAAAATACCGTATATTTGTTTAGCAGTTACGGTTAACTTAGCTGGGGGACAACCGGTATCAATGGCGAATATAAAAGCAGTTTCAGAATTAGCTCATAAGCACGGAATAAAAATTATGTATGATGCAACTCGTTGTATAGAAAATGCTTATTTTATAAAGGAACGTGAGGAAGGGTATGCAGATAAATCTATAAAAGAGATTGTAAAAGAGATGTTTTCCTATGGTGATGGGTGTACAATGAGTGGAAAGAAAGATTGTTTAACTAATATAGGTGGATTTCTATGTATGAATGACTATGAGCTATATTTACAAGCAACAGCTACAGTAGTTCAATTTGAAGGTATGCCAAGTTATGGTGGATTGGCAGGAAGAGATATGGAGGCTATGGCAATCGGGCTTAGAGAAGCAGTAAATTATGAATATATAAGCCATAGAGTTAATCAAATAAGATATTTAGGAGAAAAATTAGATGCAGCAGGAGTTCCTATGGTAAAACCTTATGGAGGTCATGCTATATTTTTAGACGCAAAAGCTTTTTTACCACATCTAACGCAAGATGATTTTCCAGCTCAAGCACTAGCAGCTGCTATTTATGAAAACTCAGGTGTTAGATCAATGGAGAGAGGAATAATATCAGCAGGAAGAGATATAAAAACAGGAAAAAATCATTATCCTAAATTAGAGACAGTGAGATTGACAATTCCAAGAAGAGTTTATACGTATGCTCATTTAGACTATGTAGCAGATACAATAATAGATTTATATAAAAATAGAGAAAAAATAAAAGGACTAAAATGGGAGTATGAACCGTCTTGTTTAAGATTCTTCACGGGGAGATTCTCACAGAAATAAAGAATAGAAATTAAAATATCCTAAAGATAACTTTAGGATATTTTAATTTAGAGATGCCTACATGAAACTTTCTACTAAAATAAAAATTAGGAGGTATGTGATGGGGATTATAGATTCATTGTTATTACCATTAAAAACAACAGTAAGTGCATTAAATGGGTTTTTATGGGGAGACATAATCTTATTTAATGTTGGGGAAACAAATGTCGGTCTAAGTTTATTAGTTTTAATGTTGATTCCTACAGGAATATACTATTGTATTAAAACTAGAATGTTATCATTTAGATTATTTCCAGAGATGATAAGAATAGTAGTGAAGAGCAAAGAGAAAGAGGATAAAGATGCGATATCTGGATTACAAGCATTGTTTATAGCAACAGCTTCCAGAGTTGGAATGGGGAACTTGGCAGGTGTAGTAGCGGCAGTTTCTTTTGGAGGACCTGGAGCGATATTTTGGATGTGGATTGCAGCTATAATAGGATCAAATACAGCTTTTATTGAGAGTACATTGGCTCAAATTTATAAGGAAAAAGATCCTTTATATGGTGGTTGGAGAGGTGGACCAGCATATTTTATGAATAGGATGGAAGTGATTGCAGAATCTAGGGAGAATGATCCTTTTGAAAAAAATTTAGAGGAGGATTCAGATGTAATATCTAGAAATGGGAAGAGATATTATAAAAAATCATCTAATTTTAAATTTTGTGGAATATTATTTGCAATATCTGGATTGATAACGTGGGTTGGGATAACTCAAATAGTTTCTAACTCTGTTTCCGAATCTTTTAATAACGCTTTTGGTATATCACCTTTATATACTTCAATAGTTATGACAACTTTAGGAGGAATAGTTTTATTTGGAAAGGGAAAAAAAGATAAAGTAGTTGGTGTTTTAAATAAATTAGTACCTATAATGGCAGTACTATATTTTACATTGACACTATTTATACTTATTAAAAATATAGGTTTAGTTCCTGAAATGTTTTTAGAAATTTTTGGTGAGGCTTTTGGGGCTAGACAAATTGTGGCGGGAGGATTTGGAGCAGTTTTGATGCACGGAGTAAAAAGAGGATTATTTTCAAATGAAGCTGGAAGTGGCTCAGCACCATGTGCAGCGGCAGCGGCGGATGTAGAGCACCCTGTTCAACAAGGACTAATCCAAGCTCTAGGAGTTTTTATAGATACATTGGTGGTTTGTAGTTGTACAGCTTTTACAATGCTATTAGCACCACAGTCAATCAGAGAGGGGAAGATAGGAATGGATCTTCTTCAAAGTTGTATGGATTATCACATAGGTAGTATTGGAACTCCTTTAGTTGCATTGATTCTATTTTTATTTAGCTTTAGTACATTTTTAGGAATATTATTTTATGCAAGGTCTAACGTAGCATTTTTGTTTGGTGATAAAATGAAAGCTCAAGAAGCATACAAAATCTTAGCATTAGCAATGATGTTTATAGGTGGAATGGCTCAGTATCTATTTGTGTGGGAGTTAGGTGATTTGGGAGTAGCCTTAATGACAGTATTTAATATTATCGCGATAGTTCCAATGTCAAAAATAGCATTGGATTCTTTAGGTGAATATGATGAAATTTATATTAAAAACAATAAGGTAATATTAGAAAAAGAGTAAGAAAAACACCTTAAATTAGGAATTGAACTAATTTAAGGTGTTTTTTATTGTAAAAATATGTAAAATTTGATACTCTATAATAAACAGCTTTTTTATTTTAAGGGGGAATGCTATGTTTTTATCGCCAGGAGAAAAGATACTGAAATACAGAAGGCATTACAAAATAAAGCAAGAGGACATAACAGGGGGGAAAGTTTCTAAAACATATTTAGGAATGGTTGAGTCCGGCAAAAAGTCTTTAAGTAAAAAAATGAGTGTTGTTTTTTATAAAAATTTAAAAAAAATAGTTGAAACCTTAGGAGAAGAGTTTACAGTGGACTATGACAGCTTTATTGAAAGCGCTGAAGAACAAGCTAAGAAATATCTAGATGCAGTGATAAAAAATGAAAAAATAGATAATAAATGGGTTATCGAAGAGGGAATTTTAAAATTAAATAAAGCGAATCAAAATAGATATATAATTGATTTAGCTGAGATATATTTAAAATTACAAAACGAAGCTGAAGCTAGATATATGTACGAAAAACTATTTAAAAGAGTAACAGAAATAAAAAAGTATGAAAAAGAATTTGAAATTTTTATAAATTTGTGTGCAAACCATGAGAAATATGAGATAATAACTTTATTATTTAATAAATATAGAGAGGACATATTAAAAAATAGATTTTTAAAAAATAATGAGGAGATATATTATCTCTATTTATTATCACTTTATAAGAATAAAGAGAAAAGTTATATAGAAGTAGAAAGTGAGATAAATGAATATTTAAAAATTATAAAAAATAGAGTTATAAGAAATAAATGTTTAAATATATTGGCGGAAATTCAAATAGAAGAAAATGTTGAAAAAGGGATTGAACTATATCTTTTAATTTTGAAAAAAAGTGCAAATTTAGAGGAAAGATTAAATACTTTTTATAACTTAGGTAAAATTTTTATGCTCTCTAATAGAAGTAGTGAATTAAAAAATATTTATTTAAAATTAAGTAGGGTTTATGAGAAAAAAATTGTAAAAACTGCTGAAGAAAAATTTAGGTTATTGTATCAATTAGGAAAAATATCAGAGTATTTAGATAAACAAGTTGAAAGTAGGGCTTTTTATATAGAAGCACTTGTGATAGGAAAGGGCATAGAGGTGCCATTAAATGAGGTAATCGATATAATTAATCGATTGTTTAAAATGTTTGAAAAAAGTGATTATTACTCTTTAATCAGTATTGAAAAAGAGTATTTAAGAATATTGGAAAGTTATGAGGATTTTAAACCTGTAGTGAAACTTTTTGAGTATTATTATAAGAACTACCCTCATAAAATGGAAGAAAAATTTAATTTATTTGGAAACTATTTGGAGTAAAATAGTAAGGAGAAAGGTAAAATGGTAAAAGTAGGAAAAAGACAAACAATGAAGATTAATAACTTCAGTAGTAAAGGTGCACATTTGGATGCTGGAACAGGAGATACAAAAGATAATATTCTTTTGCCAAATAATGAACTAGAAGGTAAAGTTTTGGATATCGGGGATGAACTGGATGTAATGATATATAGAGATTCAGAAGATAGATTGACAGCAACTTTAAGAAAAACAGCTTTAACAGTTGGAACAATAGGAAAACTTTATGTGACAGATACAAATGAAAAACTAGGTGCATTTTTAGATTGGGGATTAAAAAAAGAGCTATTGTTGCCACACGCACAAATGGTAGGAGAAGTTAAAGCGGGAGATGAAGTTTTAGTTGGTATATATGAGGATAGTAAAGGAAGATTATCTGCAACAATGAAGATATATAGTTTTTTAATGCCAAATAAGGACTATCAAAAAAATGATTTTGTAGAAGGTACAGTATATAGAATTAATCCTGAAATAGGTGTTTTTGTTGCAGTCGATAATAGGTATTTCGGATTAATACCAAATAGCGAATGTTTTAAGAAATTTTATATTGGAGAAGAGATTCAAGCTAGAGTTATCAGAGTTAGAGAGGATGGAAAATTAGATTTAGCTATGAGAGAACTAGCTTTTGTTCAAATGGATAAAGATGCTGAAAGTATTATAGGGAAAATGAAAATATTAAAATCACATTTTAGATTTAATGATGATAGTTCTCCAGAAGCTATAAAAGAGTATTTTGGAATAAGTAAAAAAGCTTTTAAGAGAGCGATAGGAAAGTTATTAAAAGAGGGAAAAATAGAGAAAACAGAAGATGGATTTTTTAAATTAAAGTAAAAGGGGATTTTATGGAAGGAAAAACTATACAATCTATCCAGAGAGCAATAGATATAATGAATTGCTTTAATGAAAATGTTCATGAGCTTTCATTAAAAGAAATCAGTGAGAAAGTAGCGCTAAGTAAAAGTACTGTACATGGGATTGTATCGACGCTTTTAAAAAATTCATACTTGGAGCAAAATGAAAAAAATAGTAACTATTCATTGGGTCCAGCATTTATAGAAAAAAGTTTTATCGTAAATGAAGATGTTTTAATAAAGAATATAGGACATAAATATTTAGTAAAAATATCAGAAGAGTTCTCCGTGACTGTAAATTTATTTTTATTTAAGAGTGAGCATTTAAAATTAATTGACAGAGTTCAGTCAGATTCAATGTATTATACAATAAGTACATCTGTGACTAAAATCCCTTTAAATGCGTCAGCTTCTGGAAAATTAGCTTTGGCGTACTCGGATGACGTAAATATAGATAAAATATTTAGCAAAAATTTATTACATAAATATACAAATAGTACAATAATAGATAGAGAAACTTTGGTAGAAGAGATTTATAAAATAAGAAAAGACGGCTATTCTTTGGAAAGGTCAGAGGTTGAATTGGGAATTTATTGTATATCAGTTCCAATTTTTAAGGTAAACAATGTTTTTGTTGGAACAGCATCAATAATGGCTACAAGGGAAAAATTAATGAATATTTTACCAAATTTGGTACCTAAAATGGTAGCCATGAGTAAAAAAATATCGTTCGAATTGGGAGCACGAGAGGAGTAATAACTCCTCTTTTTTATTTAATTATTGACAAAAAAATAAAAATAGTATATTGTTAGTATAATAATTTTTTATTAAAGAATATCATTCGATAATGTAGAATACAAAAAGGGGAGGATTTATGAAGAATATGCTAGAAATTTTTGGACAATTTTGCTTTACAGAGGATAAATTGAAAAGTAGAATACCAGAATCGTATTTTAAAGAGTTTAAAAAAGTTCAAAATGGCGAGAGGGAGTTATCGATAGAACTTGCTGACTCAATAGCAAATGCAGTTAAAAATTGGGCCACTGAAAATGGAGCTACACATTTTACACATTGGTTCCAGCCTTTGACAGAGCTAACTGCTGAAAAGCATGATTCATTTATCTCAATGTCATCAGATGGGACTTGTGTCTCACAATTTTCAGGAAAGGAACTTATAAAAGGTGAAGCTGATACATCATCATTTCCAAATGGAGGGGTTAGATCGACTTTTGAAGCGAGAGGTTACACTGCATGGGATTGTAAATCACCAATGTTTTTAAGAGGAGAGGGGCTATCTAAGTCACTATATATTCCAACAGCTTTTATTGGCTATAATCAAATGGCTTTAGATAAAAAGGTACCTTTATTGAGATCGATAGATTTTATATCGGAACAAGCACTGAGATTAAAAAAAATATTGGATCCTGAATCCAATGTGACCTCAATAACTAACACCTTAGGATTGGAGCAAGAATATTTTTTAATAGAGAAGAAGTTTTGGGAAAAACGTCAGGACCTAATGCTTTCAGGTAGAACAATATTTGGATCTTTACCACCAAAAGGTCAAGAACTAAATGATCATTATTATGGAAGTATAAAGGAAAAAGTCGAAAAAGTGATGAATGAAATTGATGAAGAACTATGGAAGATAGGAATTATGGCAAAAACAAAACATAATGAAGTAGCTCCGAATCAGTTTGAGATAGCTTTGATGTTTACGACAGCAAATGTTGCAGTTGACCAAAATCAATTGACAATGGATATAATAAAAAAAGTCGCAGATAGACATAATTTAAGTGCATTATTACATGAAAAACCATTCAAGGGAGTTAATGGTTCCGGAAAACATTGTAATTGGTCACTGGCAACAAACTTAGGAGAAAATTTATTAGATCCCTCTTCTTTATCAAAAAATAATCTTCAATTTTTAGTATTTTTAACAGCCGTTTTAGAAGGAATTGATAGATATGAAGATGTTTTAAGAGCTTCTTGTGCAACACCTGGAAATGATCATAGATTAGGAGGACATGAGGCACCACCAGCGATAATTTCAGTTTTTATAGGTGAAGAGTTGGAGGAGATATTAAAAAATATAGGAAAAATAGTACCTATAAATGAAGCGCAAGGGAATATGGAGTTTGGCGTAAAAAACTTTACAAGGATACCAAAAGACATATCTGATAGAAATAGAACTTCTCCTTTTGCATTTACGGGAAATAAATTTGAATTTAGAATGCCTGGTTCGAGTGCATCAGCATCTACACCAACATTTATAATAAATACTATTGTTGGAACGATAATAAAGGAATATGCAGACTATTTAGAAAATAGAGATTCTAAGAATTTAAAAAAGGATATAATTGAACTTATAAAAGATAGATATGAAAAACATAAAAGAATTTTATTCAATGGAAATGGTTATGACGAAAGTTGGAAGATTGAAGCTGAGAGAAGAGGGTTAAAAAATTTAAAAAATACATTGGAAGGATTAAAAATCTATAAACAACCCAATATAATAGAGTTATTTAAAAACGCTAAAGTATTGTCACCAGAGGAGTTAGAAGCGAGATATACGGTTTATTGTGAGCGTTATATCAAACAAATTAACATAGAGGGAAGCTCAATGGTTAGAATTGCTAGAAATGAGATATACCCAGCATTAATGGAGTATGCATCAAAAATATCGAACAGCATCTTATCGTTGAGAGAGGTTTTGGGAGATGATGAGTTTCTATTGGCAGATAAAGCTCATCTAGTAAAACTTTTGGCTGGAAAAAATCGTTTAAAAGACTATTTAGCTCAGCTTGAGTCACAACTAGTGGTAGCTAATGAAATTGAAGATTTATATGAAAAAATAATTTATCTGAATAAAGAGATAATACCTCTATTAAAATGCTTAAGAGATATTATAGATTTACTGGAGCACCAAGTTGAAAAGAAAATTTGGCCCGTGCCAACTTATGAGGAGATGTTATTTAAATTATAAAAAAGAAGTCAGAGCCTAAACTCTGACCTCTTTTAACTATATTGTGCTTTTAAATTCTGTTTCTTTAAAACATATTTAATTGATTCTAAGGCTGCAATCGTACCATCAGCAGTGGCAGTGGTAACTTGTCTAATATTTTTAGATCTGACATCTCCAGCAGCGTATATACCTTCAATAGATGTGTGCATAGATTCATTAGTAACAATGTATCCCTGTTCATCTAAAGTCGCAACTTCACCATAAAGTTCTTTAAGTGATCTTGTTCCTAAATATAGAAAAGCAAATTGAGTTGGATAAGTTGTATCAGTGCCATTGACTTTGACAACAACCTCTTCAACAAACTCGTCTCCCTTAATCTCAATTAGTTCAGTTGAGTAATACATTTTAATTTTTTCATTAGCTTTTAATGTCTCCATAAGAGCTTTATCGCAATTGTCATCACAACTATCTGTCATAAACATAAGAATCTCTTTTGAATATTTTGTTAAAAACAGTGCTTCTTCAGCAATTTCTTTAGCCTTTCCAAAAAGAGAGACAGTCATATTTTTTGTAAAAGCTCCGTCACAAGTTGCACAATAGGAAACACCTTTCCCTAAATATTTCTCTTCACCTGGAAGTTTTTTAGATCCACTCTTAGCCCATCCACTTGCGATAATAACAGTTTTTCCCGAGAAGTTTTCAACATCTGTTTTAACAACTTTGTATTCTCCAAATAAATCAAATGCTGAAAATGTAGCACTAACAAATTCAACATTATATTTAAGTGTTTGTTCTTTCATTAAAGTGTAAATATCTTTTCCAGTGGGTGATCCTAAGATACCTGGATAATTTTCAATTTTATGAGCCATAAGAAGACTTCCAGTATTTGGTTTTTCAATAACTAAAACTGAAAGATTAGATCTTCCGGCATAAAGAGCAGCAGTTAAACCAGCTGGACCAGCACCAATAATAACAACATCGTAAACTTTGTTTTCCATATTAATCCTCCTAAAACATTCCTTGAGATTTTAATACTCCCTTCTCTTCACCTAAAATAGTAGGTTCAGTATGGGCACTATACACTATTGTATTTTCCGGATAATTTTCACAAATTTTTTTTAAACTTTTTTGTAATTGTGTTAAATTACCCGTAGGCAAGTCATATCGACCATAACTTCTCCTAAATAGTGTGTCACCAGAAATCATAAAATTGGCCTCTTTGTTGTAAAAACATTTCGAACCAACTGTGTGACCCGGAGTATCAATAACTTCAAAACCAAAAATAGAATCTCCCTCTTTTATAGGAGTAAAATCACCTGTATATGAAAAATCATATCCTTGAATAGCATAAGATAAATTCAAGGATGGATCAGTTAAAAATTCTTCCTCTTCTTTTCCAATATAGATGTGTACATTGGGAAAAAGACGCTTTATTTCATTTATTCCACCTATATGGTCACCATGACCATGAGTAAGAATAACATTTTTTAAAGTTAGATTGTGATTTTTGATAAAAGATACGACACTTTCTAATCTAGAATCACTGCAATCAAAAAGAGAAGCTTCATTATTGTCATTCCAAACTAAATAACAGTTTGTCATATAGCTCCCCAAAGGAAAGGCTTTAATTTTCATTAAAAATACCTCCAACATATTCTTTTTCATAATTATACATTATTCTAGTGTTTTTTTCTATGAAAATATTTTCCATTTCTATATTTTGTTACGCACAAGACCAATTCCATCACCGAATGGGAGTAAAACAAAATCGTGATGCTTAGAGAGATAAGTTATGAACTCGTCAAGTCTTTTTACTATTGTTTTAAATCGTTTTGGATATTCTTTATAGAGATAACCTCTAAACATAATATTATCGATAAAAATGATTCCATTGTCAGTAAGTCTCTCAAAAGAATCAGTGAAAAATTCCATATAGTGTCCCTTGGAAGCATCTATAAAAATAAAATCAAATTTTTCATTAAGTTTTTTTATTTCCTCAACACCATCTCCTAAAATTAGATTAACTGAATCTAAAAGATCTCCTTTTTTAAAATTTTCAAGAGCTTGACTATATCTAGTTTCATCAATTTCAATAGTTGTTAACTTACCACCATTTCTTTTAGCAACTCTTCCCATAATTGTTCCAGAGTACCCAATAGCAGTACCAATTTCAAGTATATTTTTGAAATTGTGGCTAGAGATTAAAAATTCAAGATATTTAGCGACCTCTTTTGTAACAATAGGTACATTATTTTCGATTGCAAAGACTTCCATTTCTAAGATTAAAGAATCCTTTTCCTCTATTTTGCTAACGACATATTCATTGGCTTCTTTTAATTCATCTAACATTATTCAAAATCCTTTCTTAGTTTAATAATATAAAAATTATCTAAAATTTCCTCAGTGTAATCAATTAAAAAACCTCCAATTGAATCAAAATGTCCGTTTACATTTTGAGGAAGGGTAAATTTTACAACAGAGAAATTTTTGTGGTTATTTAAAAACTTAATAATATTATCGGTGTTTTCTTCTGAAAATATAGTGCACGTACTATATACAAGTTCGCCTCCAACTTTTAATGAGAAAGCTGCAGAATCAAGGATTTCGTACTGTAGTGTAGATAAATTGTGAACGTTATTCATATTTTTATTATACAGTGCTTCAGGTTTTTTTCTAAGAACACCATATCCACTACATGGAGCATCAACAAGGATTTTATCAAATTTTTGTCCTTGCTCTTTAAGTTTACGAGCATCTAATTTGATAGATTTTACATTAGTAAGTCCTAATTTATATAAATTTTCTTCGATTATTTTCATTTTGTGTTGATGTATATCGAGAGCGAAGATTTCACCTGTATTATTCATAAGCTCGCCTAAAACTGCTGTTTTACTTCCAGGAGCACTACATGTATCCACAACTTTTTCTTCGGGTAGAGGATTTAAAATTTTTGCAGCTAAGTATGAGGAAGCATCTTGGGCAATAATTTTTCCATCTTTAAATTCTTGTGTATATAAGACAACTCCTGAATCGATATAGTAGACAGTATCAACTTTTTTAATAATCTCAATTTTTAAATTTTTTAAAAGAGTTTCAAATTCTTTTTCAGAGTACTTTAAAGTATTTACTCTTATACTCATGTATGGGATTTTTTTCAGAGATATTAAAACTTGTTCAGTGGAATCTCCATATTCTTTTTTAATTTTTTCGTAAAACCATCTAGGGTAAGAGTATAAAACATCAAGTTTATCCTCATCTTTTAGTTTAATTATTTCATCTTTTTTATCTCTTAGGTAACTTCTGATAACTCCATTAACAAATTTACTAACAGGTATCCCGAATTTATTTTTAGTTAATTCAGTTGCCTCCCATGCAATACCTTTATCATCACTATTCATAAAAGTGGCTTGGTAGATAGAGATTTTTAATAAATTTTTAATCCAATTTTTTTTAATATCTTTGGTTCTTTTTTCTAATTGGTAATTTAAATAAATATCATTTCTAATGACCCCATAGAAAACTTCAGTTATAAAACCACGTTCTCCTTTACTTAAATTATTTTTTGAAAAATATTCATTTAAAAGAATGTTGGAGTATTTTCCTTTTTCAAATTCGCTTAATAAACTGATAATTCTTTGTTTTATATTCAATATAACATCTCCCAACTATATAACTTTATATAACTCATCACTTTGAGGAGGCATAATTTCCAACCTCTTACCATTTTTTACAAGAATTTTTTCCTTAGAAGTGGTAAACTCTCCGATATCGAAAGCAGGAATATTATTTTCATTCAATTTCTCAATTAAAGGAGTAGCATTATTTTTATCAACTACTATAAGCATAGTTCCACTTGATATAAGTTTTAATGGATCAATTTTAAAATGATTACAGATTTCTTTTGTACATTGAGGAATAAATATTTTTTCATATGAGATTTCAACACCTAAGTTGTAAAAGCAGCTAGACTCCCAAAGTGCTCCTAAAAGACCTCCTTCAGTAATATCGTGCATCCCTTTTGAAAATGTATTGGCAATAAGACCATCTTTTACAACGCTAGTTGAATCCAAAAGAGATTTAGCCTCATCCACAATTTTTTTAGAAAAGATGTCATAGAGCTCATCTTCTTTTTCAAAAGCTATTATACCAGTTCCTTCAATTCCAACCCCTTTAGTTATAATTAACCTATCTCCAGCTATAATATGCTCTCTTTTTTTGAAATTATCTTTTTTTCCAATGCCAATTGAAGTAGCAGATATTATTGTTTTATTGACCGCAGCAGTTATTTCAGTATGTCCTCCGATTATAGAGACACCTAATTTTTCAGCTTCTTGTTGTGCCTCTTTCATAATTTTAGCAATTTCTTCTTTTTTTGTTTCAGGTGGAGCTAAAATAGTAAGCATAATTCCAACAGGTGGAACTCCTTCTGTGGCAATGTCATTGCAATTAATATTGACAGCTAACTTACCCAAATCACTATTTGATCCTGTGATTGGATCAGTTGACAAATAAACAATCTCATCTCCAACTTTAATAGCAGCACAATCGCTACCAATTTCTCCAAAGGAGAGTATTCGATCACTATTATTTTTGATATTATTAAAAACTAAATCTTTTAAATCTGAAATAGTAAGTTTACCGATTTTCATATTTTCTCCTCATATGTAGTAGAATTTTATAATCTATTATACTATATTTTCTGAAAATAAAAAACCCTTACTTAATAAAACTAAGTAAGGGAAATTATTTTTAAAATAACCCTGAAATAACACCGTGTTCATCAATATCAATAAGTTCGGCAGCAGGTATTTTTGGTAAACCGGGCATATCAATAATTCCGCCTGCCATGGCGATTATGAAACCAGCACCGGCAGCCAATTTTATAGTGTCTATTTCAACTGTGAAACCAGTAGGTCTTCCAAGAAGAGTGGCCTTATCAGAGATTGACTTTTGAGTTTTTGACATACAGATTGGAAGGTTTCCATATCCAAGCTCTTCTAATTGTTTTATAGTTTTAATGGCAACTCCAGAGAATGTAACTCCATCAGCACCATAAATCTCTTTACATATTTTTGTAATTTTATCTTTTATAGGCATATCTAAATCATATAATGGCTTATATTTAGAATTATTTTCTTCTAACTTCTTAATAACTAATTTAGCAAGTTCTTCACCACCTTCACCACCTTTAGCCCAAACTTCACATAGAGCAACAGGTGCATCTAAGGCTTCACATTGAGATTTAATCAAATTGATTTCAGCATCAGTATCAGTAACAAATTTGTTGATGGCTACAACAACTGGGAGATTAAATTTTTTCATGTTTTCAATATGCTTATCTAAGTTGGCAAGACCTAGCTTTAAAGCCTCTAAATTTTCTTCATTAAGAACTTTAGCTCCACCGTGATGTTTCAGAGCTCTGACAGTGGCAACAATAACAACACAGTTAGGATTTAACCCTCCTTTCCTACATTTGATATCTAAGAACTTTTCAGCACCTAAGTCAGCGGCGAAACCTGCTTCTGTAACAACAACATCTGAAAGTTTTAGAGCTAATTTTGTGGCTAGTAGTGAGTTACATCCATGAGCAATATTAGCAAATGGGCCTCCATGAATTATAACTGGAGTATTTTCTAAAGTTTGTACTAAATTTGGTTTTATAGCTTCTTTTAAAAGAGCTGTTACAGCCCCAGAAATTTTTAAATCGTTTATAGTAAGAGGTCTATCATTATAGCTATAACCAAAAACAATTTTTCCAATATTTTCTTTTAGTTCTTTTAAAGAATTTGAAAGACAAAGTGTTGCCATAATTTCAGAAGCAACGGTTATTTGAAAGGAATCTTGCCTAGGGTACCCATTGGTCTTTCCACCAAGTCCAATGACGATATTTCTAAGGTTTCTATCGTTCATATCGACTACTCTTTTCCAAGTAATCTTAGTGCTGTCAATACCTAATGAATTTCCTTGAGTGATGTGATTATCGATACATGCAGAAACAAGATTGTGAGCTACTCCAACTGCATGGAAATCTCCCGTAAAGTGTAAATTGATATCCTCCATTGGTATAACTTGAGAATAACCTCCTCCGGTAGCTCCTCCTTTCATTCCAAAGACAGGTCCCAAAGATGGTTCTCTAAGAGCAGCAACAGAAGAGATACCTATTTTATTTAAAGCTTGTGTCAAACCAACAGTTACAGTAGACTTTCCCTCTCCTGCGGGTGTGGGTGTAATAGCAGTAACAAGAACCAGTTTTCCATCCTCCTTATTGGCAAGTTTATCCAATAAAGAAAGATTTAGTTTAGCCTTGTATTTTCCATAAGTATCATAATAATCCTCACTAATATTTAGCTTAGAAGCTATTTCAGAAATTTTTAATAATTTTGCTTCTTGTGCAATTTGTATATCTGTATTCATTGACCCCTCCTTAAAAAATAAAGTGCTCTGAAATAAATAAGAATATCCCATTGGTACAATTGTACCTCAAAACAAATAAAAAATAAAGGTCAATAAGTAAAAATAAAAAATTGATTTTTTATGAAATTAGAGGTATATAAGGTATGAAAGAGAGCATTATAGTTGTTATCTATTCAGTGGGAAAATGTTGTTTAATTTTTAGGACAAGGGGGGTACTATGATTAACAGGGAAGATATTTTATTGGCTAAACAGGGGGATGTGGATTCGATAGAAAAGATAGTAACGGAGTATAAAAATCTTATATATGTAAGAAATAAAACCCTATTTTTAAAAGGAGCAGAAAGAGAAGACTTGGTTCAAGAGGGAATGATTGGATTAATGAAGGCTATAAAGTCTTTTGATGAAAGTAGGAGTGTGTGTTTTAGTACTTTTGCATCCCTTTGTATAAAACGACAAATTATAACAGCAGTAAAAAATTATAATTCTGAAAAGAACAAAAATTTGAATAATGCAATGCAAGGAGAGGGGTATTCTGAATTAGAAGACCTTATAAAATATAGGAGACCCTCATTAAAATATTACACTCCAGAGCAGATTGTCATTGGAAAAGAACTTATGAAGCTTTTAAAAAAATTTTTAAATGAAAATTTAAGTGGATTGGAAAAAGATGTATTTATATTTATGGCAAAAGGATATGGATATTTAGAAATAGCTCAAAAATTAGAAAAAGAACCAAAAGCAATAGACAATTCTATTCAAAGAATAAAAAAGAAAGTTATTATTTTTTTAGAAAGGTATAATAAAAATTGACAAAAGCTATAAAAATCGAATATAATATGTGAAATTTATATTTAATTTAAAGGGAGAAAATGATGATATTAGAAACAATAAAGAGTCAAAAGATAACTTTTGAACAAAAAGTTGTAACCCTAGCAAGATTAGCAGAAGGTAGTATAGAGGTTTTAAATAAAAGTGAAGCCTTAAAAAAATATATGGATGATGGAATTATATGTGATTTATTTGAGGGAAATGCTCCTTATAGACCAAGATATATAGTTCCGAACTACGATATATTTATGGAGCAAGGAAGTAAATTTTTAAACTTGGATAAACCAACGAATATATGGGAAGCTACTCATAGTTTATTAATTCTTTATAAGCACGTTCCATCAATAACAACTATGCCTGTTTATTTAGGAAATATCGACTATTTATTGGAACCTTTTATTGAGAATGAGGATGAAGCATATTTAGCAATAAAATTATTTTTAAAACATATAGATTCAACAATAACAGATTCGTTTTGTCATGCGAATATAGGACCAAAGGAAACAAAAGCTGGAATTTTAATATTAAAAGCTATGAGGGAACTGGAGTTACCAACGCCGAATTTAACAATAAAATATAGTGAAGAAACAACAGATAAAATAGCGATAGAGGCAATTAAAACAGCACTGATAACAGCTAAGCCAAGTTTTGCTAATGATAAAATTTTTAGAGCAGATTTTAAGGGAGAGTATGGAATAGTTAGTTGTTATAACGGTTTAAAAGTTGGTGGAGGAGCAAATACTTTAGTGAGAGTGAGGTTGGGGGCTCTGTCAAAATTGGCTAATTCAGAAGGTGATTTTTTGACAAGAGTCTTACCTGAAACGTCAAAAGAGATATTGGAATACATAGATGAAAGATCTAGATTTATTATAGAGGAAAGTGGATTTTATGAGAGCAATTTCTTAATAAAAGAGGGACTTTTAGAAAAGGAAAAATTTACTGGGTTGTTTGGTTTTGTTGGATTAGCTGAATGTGTGAACAATCTTTTAGGTGCAACAGAAAAACAGGAGAGATTTGGATATTCAGAAAAAGCAAATAGATTGGGACTTGAAATAGTGGAGACCATGTCAAAGATAATTATAAATCATAAAACAAAGTACGCAGGAGAATTTTTTGGAAAAACTCATTTACTTCACTCACAAGTTGGAATAGATACAGATAAAGATGAAAGTCCGGGATGTAGGATTCCTGTGGGAGAAGAACCGGAAATATTTGAACATATAATTCAATCGGCTCCATTTCATCGTTACTGTCCGAGTGGAATTGGAGATATATTTGTATTTGACGAAACATATAAATCAAATCCGGAAGCAATTTTGGATATAATAAAAGGTGCTTTTGAAACTGAAATGAGATTTTTCTCATTGTATAGCGATACTTGCGATGTTGTTAGAGTGACAGGGTATCTTGTGAAGAAATCGGAGATTGAAAAATTGGATAGAGGGGAACAGGTATTGAGAGATACAACTATTTTAGGAAAAGGTGCTAGAGATAATGCTAAGGCTTTGGATAGAAAGTTAAGAAGTGAGTAGTATGGGGTTAAAAGCAAAAATAAATAAAATTATAAAATTTTCTAATGTTGATGGACCTGGTAATAGAATGGCTATATTTTTTCAAGGTTGCAATTTTAACTGTGAATATTGTCATAATCCAGAAACAATAAACATTTGTAAAGAATGCCTTAATTGTATTGAAATTTGTTCAACTGGAGCTTTAAAAGTAGTTGATTCAAAGATAATTTGGGATAAAAAGTTGTGTTGTGAATGTGATCGATGTACGAAAAGTTGTAAATTTGACTCCTCTCCTAAAGTGAGAGAGTATACGATTGAAGAGTTATTAGCCGAAATTGGTAAAGTGAAGCCTTTTATAAAGGGGATAACAGTGAGTGGAGGAGAGAGTACTCTGCAGTATAAATTTATAGCTAAACTTTTTTATGAAATAAAGAAAAAGTGGTCTGATTTGACTTGTTTTGTAGATACGAATGGAGGACTAAATTTAGATAGTATTGAGTATAGAGAGTTAGTAGAAAATACAGATTATTTTATGTTGGATGTAAAAACTTGGAATAATGAAGAGCATTTGCTTTTAACAGGAAAAAAGATAGATGTGGTTATAAAAAATTTATATTTTTTGAGAGATATAGGAAAGCTATTTGAAGTGAGAAGTGTTATAGTTGCAAATAAGTTAGATAATAGATTGACAGTTGAAAATGTAGCAAAAATTATAGCAGATAAAGATATAAGGTATAAAATAATAAAATATAGGCACTTTGGAGTGAGAGAAAGTATGAAAAAAAATTTACTTTCTCCGACTAATACTGAATTAGAGGAATTAGAAAAGTTAGCTAAAAAAAATGGAGCAAAAAACACCCTAGTTATTTAGGGTGTTTTTTTAATTAAATTTATATCCAAAACTAAGTTGGAAGAGATAACTGCGTGACTCTTGAGCCTTTGAAATATTAAATTTGATAGGTCCTATTAAACTCAGATAACTAAGAGTTATCCCTGCACCTTGGGAGTAATCTTTCCAAAGGACAGGATTGTCATCATCACCAAAAATTTCGTTGGCAAATTTGTATGTAGCAACATCCCAATTGACTCCAATATATAGTTTTTCTATAAGTTTATATTGAACACCAAGACTTACTCCAAAGAGAGAAGATAGATATTTCTCTTGGAAATAGTAGCCACTAAAAGCAAAAGTATTGAGAGACAAATCATCAGACAATCCACCAAGTTTGATATATTTGTCTGGAAGAATATCCTCACCAGTAATATTCCCACCAAATAATTTGGCAGATAAACTTAGTTTCTCAGTGATAGATAAATAATTTGAAGATAGGTAGTTAGTCGATAAAAAGTTTAAATTATCTTTTCCTAAGTTCCCACCCCATCTTTGAGAAAATTCGCCTTTGAAACCTTTGGTAGGAAAAGCAATAGAGTTTGTTTTATCCCAATTGACGTTAAGAAAAATATCTCCATAACTTTTAGAGTATTGTATTGGTGAATCAAAAATGTTTTTTATTTCAGAATCTAAACTAGCATAGTTTAAAGAGGCTCCATATGAGAATAAAAATAGATTGGAATATTGTGTTACAAAAGCACCTTCTAATTTAGTTACTTGACTTTTATAACTACCAATTTTATCTTTATCCTGATATATGAAAAATGGGCTTTCTTTATAGCTAATACTGTTTAGAATACCAACTTTATTTGAGACACCGTAGTATGAGAAATTCTTTAAGTCAAAACCAAGATAGTCACCGAAAGTGGCTTCGATAGTTGATAAACTACCAATTTTACCAAAAGAGTTGATATCGGTTCCAATAGAAAAGGTAGTTCCATAGTCGGTTTGATAATCAACTCCAAGACCAACGATATTGGTAGGATTTTCTTCAATTTGAAGTTTTAAAGTATTATTTTCAAGAGAGTAATAAATCTTGTTAACAAAATTTAAACTATATGTTTTCAGCATTAATTTCTCAAGTATATCGGGATTTACATCAGAGCCTATAGAATTCTTAAAGATTGACTTAATTATTTCCTTATGATTGTCATTTTTAGTTTCAGTAACAATATCGACATTTTCCAGAACAAAGTTATTTTTATATTGAAGCGAGCTTTTTCTTTTATTCTGTTTAGGATTAAGAGCTAATATTTTAGAAATCTGTTCTTCTGCAGCAGATTTTCCCAATGCTTCAATCTCTTTAAAATTGTCGAAATCAGTTGTTTTAAAATCTGAAATATCGGGATCAATAAGTATTGTAGCTAAACTTCTTTGTTTATTGGTAGAACTTGTACTTTGAATAGCAACAATTTGATCGGCAACACTCAAAATATCGTAATCTTCTTTCTTTTGAAGAGAGGTTCCCACATCTACCGCAATAACAATATCAGCTCCTAGATTGAAAGCGTCTTCAACGGGTAAATTTCTAGATAAAAGTCCATCGACGTAGTAACTGTCTTCAATTTTTACAGGGTCAAAAATTGTGGGAATAGATATACTGGCTGTGATAACTTGAGCTAAGTCACCACTACAAAAAGCTTTAGCCTTTCCTGTATTCAAGTCAGTTGCAATAATTTCAAGAGGAATAGGTAGATTTTTAAAATCTCTTGTTCCTTCTACATTCCAAAGAAGATTTTTTAGAGTGAGATAGATCTTTTGAGTATTTCTGATACCTTTTGGCAATGCAAAATTTAGAGAGTTATCGTACTTTAAAGAAAAATTGTAATTCTTCATCATTGACCTTTGATCAATAGAGACATCAGTGAGGTTTGGACTATCGTTAAAAGTTTCTTGCCAGTTGATATCTAAAACTAATTTTTCAATCTGATCTGGAGTATATCCGACGGAGTACAAAGCACCTATAAGAGCTCCCATACTTGTTCCTGTGATGTAGTCAATTTTAATATTATTTTCTTCTAGAATTTTAAGAACACCTATATGGGCAAAACCTTTTGCTCCACCGCCACTCAAAACAAGTCCCACTTTAGGTTGTTTTTTTTCCTCTTTGAACTTTTCAATTTTTCTCTTTTCTAGTTTTTTTATTTTATTTTGTAGAAGTGTTATCTCTTGTTTCAATTTTTCAATTTCAATATCCTCTGGAGAGTGAGAAAAATTGTTCGAAAACACATTGGTAAATATTAGAAAAATTAATAAAAAAAATTTTCTTTTCATCACTCCTCCTTGTAAATTTTATTAAATTCTTTAAAAAAATTTGGAAATGTTTTAGAGACACATTCAGGATTTAAAATCTTTATATTGGGTACTTTAAGCCCAATCAAAGTGAGCGACATAGCCATTCGGTGGTCATCATAAGTTTCCAAAACATTACCACAGTAGTCTTTTAGAGAGCGAGGAACAATTAAAAAGCCATCGTTAAACTCAGTAAAGTAACCATTAATTTTTTGAATTTCATTTTTCAGAGCAGAAATTCTATCAGTTTCTTTTATTCGCATATTTTCAACATCCCAAACTCTAGTGGAGGAAGTAGCAAAAAGAGCTATAATAGCTAGAGTTTGAGCAACATCTGGAATATCATTCATACTTAACTCAACACCCTCATATGTTGGTACACCCTTGACAGTAATGGAGGTGTCATCAAAAGCGAGAATATTTAGACCTAAATTTTTTAAGATATCTAAAAATTTAGAGTCTCCTTGAATACTATTTTTAAAAAAATTATTTAACGTAACAGTTGAATTGGCAATTAAAGCCATCGCTAGAAAATATGATGCAGAAGACATATCGCCTTCAATTAAATATTCATCTATGTTGTATTCCTGTGGAAATATGTGAACTAAATTTTTATTATAAGTAAAATTAGCTCCAAAATCCTTCATCATAGCTAAGGTCATATCTATATATGGTTTTGAAACGATTCTTCCCATAAATTCAATCTCTATCGAGTTTCTAAAATTAGGAGCAGCCATAAGAATTGAAGATATATATTGACTACTTTTACTTCCATCAATTTTTACATATTTTGCAGAAACTCCTTTAGAAGTTATACGAATTGGAGGGAAACCAAAATTACTTAAGTATTCTACTTCAACTCCAAGTTGAATCAAAGAATCGACTAAATCTTTGATAGGTCTTTGGTTCATACGTTCATTTCCATATAGAGTAGCAGTTCCAGTTCCAGTAGCTAAATAGGAACTTAAAAATCTCATAGCAGTTCCAGCATTTCCAATATATAAGTTTAAATTGCTATATTTTGGATTTTTATTTCCTATAATTTTAAGAGTTTTACTTATTTCATCAATTTCGATACTATTATTTAAAGCCCTCAGGGCGTCAATCATATATTTGGTATCATCACTTAGGAGAATATTTTTTAAAATCACAGTTTTTCCAGAAAGAGCTGAAAGAATGAGAGCTCTATTTGTTATTGACTTCGAGCCTGGAATATCGACTGTAACATTGAAATTAGATATTGGTTTTGGTTGGAAATAGTTCATTAAAAATTTCAACTCCTTTAATAAAATGTATTTAGATTATATCAATTTTTATGTAAAATTAATATAAGAAAAATATTCTTTTTACCGGTACAAGCAAATTGACAAAATATTAAATAAGGGGTATAATTACCCTAAAAGTTTAGTGAGGCTATAAACTATATGTAGTTTGGAGGAATTGTATGGAAATGAAAGATATAATAGAGATGGTTAACTATTTTTCTGATCAAGCGAAAAAAAGAGAGCTAACGGCTGAAGAAAAGCTTGAGAGAGAAAAATATAGAAAGTTATATTTAGAGCAATTTAAAGCACAAGTAAAACAAAAGTTGGATAACATCGAAATTGTCGATGAATCAAAGATAATATAAGGGGGGACAAATAATGAAACAATTAGTTAAAACTCTTTATAGAGAAACAGAAAAATATTTAGGACAAGAAGTAGAGTTATCAGGTTGGGTAAGAAAAATAAGATCCCAAAAGAACTTTGGATTTATAGAGTTAAATGATGGAAGTTTTTTCAAAGGTGTACAGATAGTGTTTGATACAAACCTACCAAATTTTGATGAAATCTCTAGACTTTCAATATCATCATCAATAATAGTGAAAGGAACAGTAGTTAATTCTCAAGGAGCAGGGCAAAATTTTGAAATCCAAGCTAAAGAGATTGAAATTTTTCAAAAGGCTGACTTGAATTATCCATTACAGAATAAAAGACACTCTTTTGAGTTTTTAAGAACAATTGCGCATTTAAGACCTAGAACGAACACATTTTCTGCGGTATTTAGAGTGAGATCGGTTTTAGCTTATGCAATTCATAAGTTTTTTCAAGAAAATGGTTTTGTATACACACATACACCAATTATTACAGGATCGGACTGTGAAGGTGCAGGAGAGATGTTTAGAGTAACAACTCTTGATTTGAAGGATGTTCCTAAAAATGAAGATGGGAATATTGATGTAACAAAAGATTTTTTTGGAAAAGAGACTAACTTAACAGTGAGTGGACAATTAAATGGTGAGACTTATTGTTCAGCATTCAGAAATATATATACATTTGGACCGACATTCAGGGCGGAACAATCTAACACATCAAGACACGCTGCTGAATTTTGGATGATAGAGCCAGAAATAGCTTTCGCAGATTTAGAAGGTAATATGGAACTGGCAGAGGCAATGGTAAAATATATTATTAGATATGTGATGGATGAATGTCCAGAAGAGATGGAGTTTTTTAATCAATTTATTGAAAAGGGATTGTTTGACAAATTAAATAATGTGTTGAACAACGAATTTGGAAGAGTTACATATACAGAGGCTATTGATATTTTAATGAAATCTGGGAAAAAATTTGATTATCCTGTTAAATGGGGAATTGATTTACAGAGTGAGCACGAGAGATTTTTATCAGAAGAATATTTTAAAAGACCAGTGTTTGTTACAGACTATCCAAAGGAGATAAAAGCTTTCTACATGAAGTTAAATGAAGATGGAAAGACAGTGAGAGCAATGGATTTACTTGCTCCAGGAATTGGAGAGATAATAGGTGGTTCCCAAAGAGAGGACAATCTAGAGTTATTAGAAGAAAGAATGTCAGAAGCTGGATTAAGTGTAGAAGATTATGGATTCTACTTAGATTTAAGAAGATTTGGAAGTTTTCCTCATTCAGGATACGGATTAGGATTTGAGAGAATGATTATGTATATAACAGGGATAACAAATATAAGAGATGTAATACCATTCCCAAGAACTCCGAATAATGCTGAGTTTTAATTATTGAGGAATAAGGATGATATTAGAAATACTAATTTTTCTAGTTTTTATTTCACTACTTTTTTATGTTGTAACATATCCATATAATTTTAAGTTAAATAGAAAATTGATGAGAGTTCTTAGTTTTCCTCAAGTTGAAAAAATAATGAATCCTAAGGTCAAGTATCGAGAATTTTCAAATAAAGAGTTATCAGATGAATTAATCTTGGAAGAGAAATATTTAAAGACTAAATACACTGCTGAAAATATGAAAGTACTAATATTAAGACCAAAGGTGATGTCCGAAACTCCCTTATGTTTAGTTTTATTGCATGGGATAAGGGATAAGGCCGAGGATTGGATATATAAAGCAAAATTGCGTGAAAATTATTTGACTTTAAAAAAGGGAGGAAGAGTAAAGGATATCGTATTTATTCTTCCTGACTCTGGATACAATGGAGAAAGTTGGTATACCAATTTTTACAATGATAAATCTCACCAATATGAAGAATTTTTTTCAAAAGATTTAACTAGTTTTATAGAGCAAGAATACCCTAACTCAAAAAAAGGGATAGGAGGATTCTCTATGGGAGGATATGGTGCATTAAAAATAGGACTTAAAAATCTAGAATCATATGATGTTATAGCTAGTTTCTCAGGTGCTATAAGTTTAATAAGAATGAGTATAAATCGTAGGGTTATGAGAATTTTTAGATATCTATATGTGCCAAGTTTTCTATTCAATGATGTAAATAAGGCTCACTTTATGAAAGTATTTAGTCCTTGGGGATATAAAATTTTAAAAAATGATCCATATAGCATTATAAAAAAGACCAATCCTGAAAGATATAAGAGAAATAAATTTTATTTAAGCGTTGGTTCGGAGGATAAAAAACCTTATTTAATGCTTCAACAATGGCTGGATGTAGTGGGTAGAGCTAAAAGATATGAGTTAAATTTTAAAGGAAAAATTTACGAGAATGAATATCATACATGGGAATATATATCAAAAGATATATATAATTTTTTAGTGTTTTTTACAGAGGAAACAAAAAAAAGGAAGTAGATGCAATGAAATACTTGTTGCCGTTGAGTATGTTATTATTTACAGGGTGTTTTTCATTGGGCGTTAAAGGAGAATATAAGAACTATCAAAATGATTTCTATGGTATGGTAGCAAAACCTTTTAAAGAAAGTGAGAGACAAGAGTTAGAGACTCAATTTAAAGACTTGAAAACAAAAGTTTCAGATAGTGATTATTCAAAAAAAGAAAAAGAGAAGCTAGAAAGTGGTATAGAGTACTATTTGATGATTCTGGAAGATTTGAAAGATTAGAGACTTGAGTAAAAAACTCAAGTCTCTTTTTTAGTTTATTTTAAATAGATGATTCATCTTCTCTCTCTTTGTTTTCAAATAATTGGAGTTACAACTATTTGAGGGGAATTCAATATGAGTTCTATGATTAATCTGTATACCATATTTTTTTAAATCATCTATTTTTTTCGGATTATTGGTCATTAAGTTGACACTTTTTATATTCAAAAGTTTTATCATTTGAGCAGCTACAGCGAAATCTCTTAAATCTGGATCGAATCCTAGTAGTGTATTAGCTTCGACTGTATCTTTACCCTGAGCTTGAAGATTGTAGGCTTTTATTTTATTAAGAAGACCGATACCCCTGCCCTCTTGTCTCATGTATAAAAGAACACCTGAGCCATTATTGACGATATTTTCAAGAGCTTTATCAAGCTGACTCCCACAATCACACTTCAATGAACCAAAAGCATCGCCTGTTAAACATTCTGAATGAACACGTAGAAGTACATTTTCTTGATTTTCAACATTTCCGTATACTAATGCAACGTGTTCTTTATAGTCAATAGTATTTGAAAAACCAATTAATCTAAAAGTTCCGTGTTTGGTAGGTAAAGGAGCCTCACAAACCAACTTAGTTTGAAATTCATTTTTCTTTCTATATTCAATTAAATCTTCAATTGTTATCATCTTTAAATTGTGAAATTTACAAAATTCAATTAAGTCAGGAACACGTGCCATCTCTCCATCATCTTTTATAATTTCACAAATTACACCACAACCGTTAAACCCTGCTAATTTGGCAAGATCAACAGAAGCTTCAGTGTGTCCGGGACGTTCAATTACACCGCCTTTTTTAGCAATTAGAGGAAAGATATGACCAGGTTTTTTAAAGTCACTACCTGATTTGGAGTTAAAAGATAAATCTTTTATTGTATTATATCTATCTTCAACAGAGATTCCAGTAGTAGTCCCTACCAGAGAGTCAACAGAAACAGTAAAAGCAGTTTGGTGCGAATCACTATTATTAAAAACCATAGGAACTAAATCGAGTTCTTTAGCTCTTTTTTCTTCAAGAGGGACACATACTAACCCTCTTCCGTACTTTATCATGAAGTTAATATTTTCTTTAGAAATAATATCTCCAACTCCTACAAGGTCTCCCTCGTTTTCTCTATTTTCATTATCTACAACAACTATTAATTTACCATTTTTTAAATCATTAATAGCGTCTTCTATTTTACTAAACACATTATCCTCCTTAATATTAGAAAAATCCATTTTCAGCTAAAAAGCTTTTTGAAATATTTGAATTAGATTTTTCATCTGTTTTTTCTCTGCTCAGGAGTAGCTTCTCAAGATGTTTTCCAATTAAATCAGTCTCTACATTTACAATATCTCCCACATTTTTAAAACCTAAGGTTATTGATTTTTGAGTGTGTGGAATCAACGAAACAGTCAAAGTTGAATCTGTTAATGAAGCGACAGTTAAACTAGCTCCATCAAGGGTAATTCGACCCTTATAAACAACATATTTCATAAATTCCAAAGGGATTTTAATTGTATATTTTTTTGCAAATCCATCATTGATCACGGAAATAATCTCTCCGCAACAATCAACATCACCTGTAACAAGATGCCCACCTAAAAAAGATTGTAGAGTTAAAGATTTTTCTAAATTGACCAAACTTCCAACTTTCAAATTTTTCAAAGAGGAGACTGTTAAAGATTCGTTCATTATATTAGCTGTAAAAGTTTTATTAGATAACTTTACGATAGTTAAACAAACTCCATTTGTGGCAATACTATCGCCAACTCTTGCTTTTTTTAGGACTTTATCACAGGATATAGTTATATTTGCACCCTGTGGAGTTTTATCAATAGAAACCACCTTTCCAAGTTCTTCGATTAAACCGGTAAACATTCTCCCTCCTTATAAAACTCAAATCCAACATTATTATCATAAAGGTTTATTTTTATATTTTTTAAAGTGATTCCTTCATCAATATTAAGAGGAGAGAAACCATTTAAAAATGGAATCGCTAAACTATCTCCTAAAATTTTTGGAGCAACCATAATTTCACCTCCATCATAGAGATTTTCTTTAAAAAATGACGAAATAACTCCTGATCCACCTTCAATTAGGATAGAATCAATATTAAGAGACCCTATTTTTTTTAAGATATCTTTTAAATTTTCATTTTCTGAAAAAGTTATAAATTTTACTGAAAATTTTTCTATTAATAGCTGAAATTTTGCAGAGTCAATGTTTTTTTCAGAGGTGATAATAAATGTTTTTTGATCTTCGTTATTAGCTATTATACGATATTTATCTGAGACAACTAAATCTTTATCTAAAATGAATCTATAAGGATTACGATTTTCATTAACTTTACATCTAAGAGATGGGTTATCTTGAAGAATAGTGTTAGCTCCAACTAAAATCCCAGAAAAAAAATTTCTATATTTTTCTACTTTATTTCGAGCCAAAAAGTTTGTAATCCATTGAGAAGAAAATGTTTGAGTAGCTATTTTTCCATCAAGAGTAATTCCAGCTTTTATAAAAATATATGGAATTTTTTCTTTAATATATTTAAAAAAAACTTTATTTAAGTTTTTAGCTTCTTTTTCTAAGACACCTATGATAACTTCAATACCAGCTTCTTGTAGTTGTTTTACCCCACGTCCACTGACTAAAGGATTGGGATCTAATGTTGCAATTATACATTTTTTTATTTTAGATTTAATGATAAGGTCTGTACAAGGTGGTGTTTTTCCATGGTGGGAACACGGTTCTAAAGTAACATAGAGAGTACAATCTTCAGGATTTTTTGATTTATTTATCACATTGACCTCAGCATGAGGACCACCGTAAAACTCGTGATATCCTACAGCTATAATCTTGTTATCTTTAACAAGAACAGCACCAACAAGTGGATTAGGATTGACACTTCCTATACCCTTTTTAGCCTCATTAAGAGCTATTTCCATAAAGTAATTGTGCATAGTTATGCCTCTGAAATACTTTTGATAAGATTGACAGTTTCAATTGCAGAAAGTCCAGCTTCAAACCCTTTATTTCCAGCTTTTGTCCCAGCTCTCTCAATAGCTTCTTCAATTGAATTAACTGTCAATACACCAAAAATAACAGGAGTTCCAGAATCTAAGGAGATTGAAGCAACACCTTTAGAGACCTCTGAACAAACGTAGTCGAAGTGAGGAGTAGCTCCTCTAATTACAGCGCCAAGCGCTATAACAACGTCAAATTTTTTAGTTTCAACCATTTTTTTTGCAATAAGAGGAATTTCAAAAGCCCCAGGGACCCATGAAACGTGTATATTTTCTTCATTGACTGAATGTCTTCTTAAAGCATCAATTGAACCAGATAGAAGTTTAGATACAATGAACTCATTGAATCTAGCACAAACAATACCTACCTTTAAATTTTCACCTATAAAATTTCCTTCATAAATTTTTACCATTTTAGTCCTCCTCAAATTTTTTATAAAAAAAAACCGAAGATAGACTTCGGGCTTAAAATCAAATAAATTAGAAAATTGTGCATAAAAAAAACACTTCTTCCATCCAGACTATACTGTCGGTTTTGGAGTTTCACCAAATCAAACCCGAAGGTTTCGCGGACTATAACCGCCGGTCGGGAATTACTAATCAAAAGTTCACCCTGCCCTGAAGTTTATCTATCATATTTTATTGTCATTGAGTTGATTATAAATCATTAAGAGTTATCTTGTCAATAAAATTATTTGTATTTTTTATTTAATGCTTTTATAATAGCAAAAGTTTCAAGGTCAAAAATACCATCTACTTTTCTAGGTCTAAAGTGCATTTGAAAAGCAGAGATTACTTTTTTACTTTGTAAATCCCAAGTATCAGTTGAATTGACATCATATCCATATTTACGTAATTCATCTTTTAAATCTTTAATCGAATGTGCTTTAAAAAGTTTTTCCGAATAAAAAGTATTGAAATCATCTTTTTCAAACCAAGCTCCTACCTCATATTGATCATAAAGATGTTTCCATGGAAATTTAGGACCTGGATCAAATTTTCTAGTAGGAGCAATATCAGAATGTCCTAAAATATATTTAGGATTAATTTTGTATTTAGTAGTAAGCTCTTTTAATAACATTCCGATTTTAAAAATTTGAGCATCATTATAGGGATAAAACATTGTTACATCAACAACACCTTCTTTTAAATTTGCTGTTTTTTGTTTACTAGCACTTGAGTACCCTAGATTAGAGATTTCAATTCCAATTGAGTTGTCGTTTAGATTCTTATAGCCATCAAAGGAACTAACTCCAGCGTGCCAAGCTCTTTGAGTGTCAGGGACTAAAGAATAAACGGAATCGTGTTGTTCTTGGGTAACCAAGTAATGGGAACTAACATCATTTTTTGTCAGAGCAATGATTGAACGTTCATCATTCAAAGCGGTGTAGTGTAAAATAACAAATCTAATTCTGTCGTTATAAGATTTTGATTTGTATTTGGATGAATTAACACTGTATCTTAGCGATGTGCACGAAGATAAAACAAGAGTTAAAAGTAAAAAAACTGTTTTTTTAATCATATTAAAAACATCCTTTCCTTTGGTATGATTTGATTATATACTAAATTGTCAAAAAAATCCAAAAAAACCTAAAAAACATTTGAAATTAATTGGTTTATATGATATAAATGACTGTACTTAATTACAATAATAGAAGCATTTTAGGAGGAAAATATAATGACAAAAAAAGAATTCGCAAAAGTATTATTTGAAAAAGGTGTATTCTCTTCAAAAGCTGAAGCAGAAAGAAAGTTAGATTCAGTTCTAGTTACAATAGAGGAGACTTTACAAGCTGGAGAGGAAATTAACTTCATTGGATGGGGAAAATTTGAGGTAGTTGAGAGACCTGAGAGAACAGGAAGAAACCCTAAGACTGGAGAAGAAATTAAAATAGAAGCTAAGAAAACTGTAAAGTTTAAAGCTGGAAAATCTTTAGTAGATAAAATGAACTAATATTTTAGTTACTTGAGCCGAGATTGATTCTCGGCTTTTTTTATATCTTTTGGAAATCACTATTGACTTATTGAGAAATATTAGCTATATAAGTACTAACGTAAAAAATCTCTTAAAATAGGAGGAACAATTATGATTAGTTATGAAATGAGTGAGATAAGAAATATAACTCTTTTGGGGCATCGTGGCAGCGGAAAAAGTAGCTTAGTAGAGGCCATGCTATACATATCTAATACAACCCCTAAGATGGGGAGTGTTGACTCTCAAACAAGTGTATCAGATTTTGATAAGGAGGAAATGAAACAGGGATTTTCAATTAATACGTCAGTCATACCTCTTGAGTATTTAGGTCATAAATATAATATACTAGACACGCCCGGTTATTCAGATTTTTCAGGTGAGGTTTCGTCAGCTTTAGCAGTTTCAGGAGGAGCAGTTTTAGTTATCAATGGAGCAGCAGGAGTAGAAATTGGGACGGAAAGAGCATGGAGATTACTTGAAGAAGCAGGTATTCCAAGAATTATTTTTATCAATAAAATGAATAAAGGAGTTCATAACTATGAGAAACTTCTTTATGATATGAAAGAAAAATTTGGAAAAAAAGTGGCACCATTTTGTATACCAATAGGATTTGAAGAGGAGTTTAAGGGATTTGTAAATGTTATAGATTTAAAAGGAAGAATTTTTAATGGAGAATCCTGTGAAGATACTCCAATTCCAGAGGATATAGATGTATCAGAGGTGAGAAATCTATTATTGGAAGCTATTGCTGAAACTGATGAAAATCTTTTGAATAAATATTTTTCAGGAGAGGACTTTACAGAAGAGGAGATTAAGAAAGGATTACATAATGGAGTTGTTAATGGAGAGATTGTTCCTGTTATTATCGGATCAGCAAGTAATGGAATAGGTGTAAGAACTCTTTTTGAAATGCTATATAACTATTTACCTACACCTTTAGAGGTAAATGGAGGTATAAAAGTAGGTTATACGACAAATAAAAGTGAAATGTTAACAAGAAAAGTTTCAGTAGATGAACCATTTTCTGCGGTTATATTCAAAACAATAGTGGACCCATATATGGGGAAAATATCATTGTTTAAGGTCAATTCAGGAGTTATTAAAAAAGATGATGAGGTATTGATATCAAATAAAGGAATTAAGGTAAAAGTTGGGAATATCTCATTTTTCAGAGGTGGAAAGCAATTACCAGCGGAAGAGGTTAGAGCAGGTGATATAGGCGCTATGACTAAGATTCAAGAAGCTCAAACAGGCGATACGCTATGTGACAAAGATAACTCCATTTTGTATCAAGTGATAGAGTTTCCAAAACCGTGCTTATATATGTCAATTGTTCCGAAAGAGAAGAGTGATGATGATAAATTAAGTGGAGCTTTGCAAAGATTAATGGATGAGGATCCATCATTTTCAATAGGAAGAAACTACGAAACTAAGGAGTTAATAATCGGAGGGCAGGGAGAAAAGCATTTGAATATACTTCTTAATAAGCTTGAAAATAAATTCGGAGTAAATGCCATATTAAAAGAACCAGAAATATCGTATAGGGAGACAATAAAAAATAGTGTCGAAGCTCAAGGCAGACACAAAAAACAATCTGGAGGAGCTGGACAATTTGGAGAGGTATTTATAAAATTTGAACCAAATAGTGATGAATTTGGTTTTTATGATAATATTCATGGCGGAGTGGTCCCAAAAACATATATTCCAGCGGTAGAAAAAGGGTTACTAGAGGCAAAAAATAAGGGGAGGTTAGCTGGTTATCCAGTGATTAATATAAAAGCGACACTGTATGACGGATCTTACCATCCTGTGGATTCAAATGAAATTTCATTTAAACAAGCCGCTATATTGGCATTTAGAAAAGGAATGGAGACAGCTAATTGTGTAATATTAGAACCAATTGTAAAAATGGAGATAGTAGCTCCAGATGAATATATAGGGGATATTATGGGAGATATGAATAAAAGAAGAGGAAGAATCTTAGGAATGGAACCAAAAGCTTATTCTGAACAACTTTTGACTGTTGAGGTTCCAGAAAGTGAGATATTAAAGTATGCAATAGATTTAAAATCACTGACTCAAGGTAGAGGAAGATTCGAGTATAGTTTCTTAAAATATGTGGAGCTTCAAGAAAATTTAGCACAAAAGATAATTGAAATAAGAAAAAATAAATAGACAAAAAAGCTCTGGTGACAGAGCTTTTTGTTTAAAATAACTCTTTTTTGAATAGAATCCATGTAATTATAATTCCGCAGGCAGCAGCCACAAGTAGGACCCAAATAAACCCATAGGTGTCTGATGCAAAAGGTACTCCTCCAACATTCATTCCCCAAAGTCCTGAAACAACTGTGGGGATAGCGAAAACAATAGTTATGGAAGTAAGTTTTTTCATAACTATATTAAGGTTGTTTGACATAACTGTGGAAAAAGCATCACGAGTACTTCCTAAAATACTTGAGTAAATATTAGCCATTTCAATAGCCTGTTTAGTTTCTATTATAACATCTTCGAGAAGCTCCAGATCATCAGGGTATCTTTTTACGATTTCTGTTCTCATCATTCTTTCAAGCACAGCTTCATTAGATTTTAAAGAGGTAGTGAAGTAAACTAAACTCTTTTCTAGTTCGAGAAGAAGCATGAGTTCTTGATTTCTAAGATTATTTTTTAGTTGTCTTTCAATATTATCACTAATTCTTCCAATTTGTTTTAGATATAGTAAAAAATATGTCGAATTTCTAAAAAGCATCTGTAAAATAAATCTTGTTTTTTTAAAAGTAAAAAAACTTTTGATTCTCCCTTGAACAAATTCTTCAATAAGAGAGAGTTTGACAGTGGATACAGTCAAGATATGATCTTTCAATAGAATTATTCCAAGAGGAACGGTAGTGAAAGAACAACGGTTATTTTCATCATGAATGGGAACATCTATGATGACTAATATAATATCGTTATCGATTTCTAAACGTGCTTTCTCCTCTTCGTCAAGGGCTGCTCGGATGTGTTCCTCAGGAATATCGAAACTGTTTGTAACAACCCTAATCTCTTCTTCAGTAGGATTAGATAGATGAATCCATGTATTTTTTTCTGTTAATTTTTCAACTTCAAGTGTTTCAGAAATTGAGAAAAGTTTTTTTTCTAAAATATCATTATGACTTTTATAAATTTTTATCATAAAAAAACCACCTAAAATTGAGTATTAGTCTCTTAGTGCAAGAGGCATTAGAATATATTTATAAGAGTCGTTATCGCTCTCAGTAATTTCAAACATAGCTGAAGAGCTATTTCCTTTAATAAAGATATTGTTGTTTAAGTTTTCAACAAATTCAAAGAGAAATTTTATATTGAGAGAGCACTTGAAGTCATCCCCAGTTTTTATCATATCGACTTTTTGATTAATTTTCGCTTTCCCTGAAGAAGCTGAAATAGAAAGTTTTTTGCCTTTAAATTCTAATATAGCTCCATTTTTCGACTCACTACTTGTTCTTGCAACAGTAAGAACTTTTTTTAAAGCACTCTTAAAATCATTGTAGTTAAATTCCATCTCTTTACTGAAGCTATTGCCACAAAGTATAGCATCAAAGTTAGGGAATGGAAGTGTAGTTACTTTTGTAAGGAAATACGTATTTTGCCACAAGAAGATAAGGTTCTCACCATTTGATCCAATAGTTATATCTTCATTCAAATCTTTAATTAATTTACATAGAATATTAACTGATTCAAGAGGAATTGAAAAATCTTTTTCTAAAAAAGATTTATTATCCGTTTTTAAATAAGTTAATCTGTATGAGTCCGTTGATACAAAAGAGATTCTGTCCTTTCTAAAAAGAGTTCTGATACAGTTAATAGCTAAATTTTCAGTTGAAGGAGAAACTGAAAATTTAGTTTTTTCAAGACTTCTATAAAGTTCTTGAGGTGAAATTTTAGCAATTTCATCAACAAGAGGAAGTTTTAGATTGTCGGGAAAATTATCATTATGCAACAGAGTAAATTCAGCCAAATGGATAGAAAGAATATCTTTATCAGACGATAGAGTAATAGTTTCATCATCTAATAATTTTATATATTCCAGAGCCAGATTAGGCTTAAAGATTACAACTCCATCTTCAATTGTTTCGCAATAAATAGTTTTTATATAGTTAATGTCAAGATTAGTACCTGTAAATGTCACTTTACCGTTATTAGATTCTATTTTTAAACCTGAAATAATAGGTTTTATTGGATTATCTTTTAAAATATTAATAAATTCAGAGAAAATTTCAACTAGTTCATTTCTTCTAATATTAAAATTCATAGGGGGTCCTCCTAAATTGTGTTGTTTTTTAAAATTATACACTATAAATAAAAGGGTTACAAGAAATAAAAAAGTCTAACTTAAATTTTTAAGTTAGACTTTCAGAGTTAATCAATAAGAATTTCTTGCCAATATTTATTTTGAAGATCTAGGGTGTTTTTAATATCTCTTAAAATTTCTGTGTGTTTTAAATCATCCATTGAGTATATTGGTTCAACAGTGATAAGTTCTCTAGCAGGAATATTTATGGATGGAATTCTTAAATGCTCGGCAATTAATTTATAATTTTCTGGTCTTTGTATAAAGTTTAAAAATTTGTATGCCGCCTCTTTATTGGGTGCTGTTTTAGGTATAACAAATGAATCTATGTAAGCTGTTCCGCCTTTTTCAGGAATTATAAATTCAGTTGCTTTCAGTTGTTCTGGAGTAAGTTCATTTAAGACATTGTCGGGATAGCAGTGTACAACCCAGAAGTCTTCATTAGCAAATCCTTTACCAAAGGATTCAGAATCAAATTTAGCTATATTTTTTTTCCATCCTTTTACAAGATCAGCAGCTTGAGCTATAGCTGTTTCACTTTCAGTTGTTTGAGGATATCCTAAAGTACCTAAAGCTGAAGTCATAACTTCTCTCATATCATCAAGTAGAGTCATTTTTCCTTTGTATGCAACATTATTGTAGATAGTAAAATCTTTAGGAAAATCTTTAACGTACTTAGTGTTTACAGCAATAGTTGTAGCTCCCATTGCAAAAGGGAAAGCGTAATCATTGTTAGGGTCAAAGTACTGTAGTTTTTCAAATACGATTGGATCTATATTGTTTAGTGAAGATAGCTTAGATTTATCAAGTTTTTCAATCATTCCATCATTCATTAAAATTTCGGCATAATCAGTTGAAGGTGTCAATATGTCATATCCTGATCCTCCAGCTTTAATTTTCGCAAACATCTCTTCATTTGATGAGTAAATATCTTCAACTACTTTAATACCTGTTTCTTTTTCAAAATCGTCGTAAATCTTGGTAGGAATATAATCGGCCCACCCGTAAAGATAAAGAACATTTTCATTTTTCTGCTTTTCTTTACCACATGAAAGTAGCAATAAAATTAAAGATAGCAAAGTTATTATTTTTTTCACTTAAACCTCCTTAAAATATAAGATATATAATCGCTAGAAATTGTATTATATTTTTTTTATATAGTCAAGAATAATTCCAGTGGGAGATTATTTAACTAGAAAATAGAACAAAATTAATGTATAATTATATGTAAAATATAATTGATTTTGGGAGATATGATATTGGATATAATAACAAGTAGAGAGAATGAGCTTTTTAAAAGTTTGAAAAAATTAAAAACAAAAAAATATAGAGAGATAGAAAAATTATTTTTAGCAGAGGGAAGAAAATTTTTGGAATTTGAAGAAAATCCCAAAATAATAATATTTAAAGAGGGGATATCTAAAGAAAATATAGTTTTATCTACAAAGCATCAATGTAAAAAAATAATTTTGAGTGAAAAATTATTTAAAGAGTTAAGTTCGCAAGAAAATTCACAAGGAGTGATCATTTGTTATAATTCAAAAGATAACAAATTGGATGAGATAGATAATAATGTTATTGTTTTGAATAAAATAGCGGATCCTGGGAATTTAGGGACAATTATAAGAGTGGCTGATGCAGCTGGATTCAAAGACATAATCTTAACTAAAGGAGGTGTGGATTGTTACAATGAAAAAACAGTAAGAAGTAGTATGGGATCAATCTTAGGTGTAAATATCTATTATGTAGAAGAGAGTGAAATCATACAGATATTAAGAGATAAAGGTTATAAAATAATAGCTACAGCTTTGGAAAAAGATTCTATTCCATACACAAAAATGAAATTAAGAGAAAAAAATGCATTTGTATTTGGAAATGAAGGAGAGGGAGTTTCTCAAAATATCTTATCAAAAAGTGATGAAAAATTGATAATTCCAATCTATGGGAGTGCCGAATCATTGAATGTGGCTATGGCTGCGGGGATTATTTTGTATGATGTAAGAAATAGATTAGAAAATAAATAAGCTTTAAAGGAGACTATGGATGATAAAACTAGTTGTTACAGATATGGATGGGACATTTTTAAATGATAAAAAAGAGTTTTCAAATGAATTTTGGGAGATATATTCAGAGCTGGAGAAGAAAGGAATTAAATTTGTTGTAGCTAGTGGAAGGCAATACCAAAATTTAAGAAAAAATTTTGAAAAGATAAAAAATGAAATAGTTTTTATTGCCGAAAATGGAAGTTATGTTGTGGAGAAAGAGAAAGAGATATACTCAAGAACACTACCTAAAGAAGCAATAAAAAAATATATTGAAATAGGAAGAAAGATATCGACAACAAATATTGTATTATGTGGTAAAAAGTCTGCATATGTTGAATCAACTGATAGAAATTTTATAGAAGAAGTAGAGAAGTATTATGAGGAAAAAAAAGTTGTTTCAAATCTTTTAGAAGTAGTTGATGATGAGATAATAAAAATTGCTTATTGTGATTTGAGTGGAACAGAAGAAAACGTGTATCCCTATGTGAAAAATGAAAATGATTGTCAAATTGTTGTTTCAGGGGATATTTGGTTGGATGTAAGTCATATAGAATCTAATAAGGGAATAGCTCTGGAAGTGCTTCAAAATAAATTAGGTATAAAATATGATGAAACAATGATTTTTGGAGACTATTTAAATGATTTAGAAATGCTAAAAAAAGGAAAATATAGTTATGCAATGGGAAATGCACACGAAGAGATAAAAAAGATTTCGAATTTTATAGCGAAAAGCAATAATGAAAATGGTGTCTTGGAGGAACTGAAAAAAATTATTTAATTTTATTTTAAGGAGGGGATTTTTTATAATGAATAAATACATAAAAATAGTATTTATGTTGATTTTGACAATAAATATTTTTGCTGAGTATAAATTTCCAATGAAAAACCCATATGTGGCAACAATAGTTGGAAGTTCTAAAATTATGACAGAGGGAATACCAAATGAGGTACCGACTAAAGAATTTAAAATTTTATTGGAAAGAAGCAATAAAGTACCTGCAAATATGTGGTTTGATAAGGGGTTTAAATTCTCTTTAAGTAAACAAAAAGGGAAAGCTCCTTTAATTTTTGTTCTGTCAGGAACTGGGTCAGCTTATAACTCCGTGAGAACAAAAAACTTTCAAAAAATATTTTATAATGCTGGATATCATGTATTAACAGTAACTTCAGTATTCAATTCAAATTTTATATTAAATGTGTCAAATAGTCAGGTGCCAGGAGTTTTGATTCAAGATGGCTTGGATTTATATAATGTTATGGGAGATATGTTAAAAAAAGTAAAAAAAGAGGAAAAAATTGAAATAACGGATACCTATCTAATGGGATACAGTATGGGAGCAACGCATTCAGCAGTTCTATCATATTTAGATTCTCAAGGAAAAGATTTTAACTTTAAAAGAGTTTATATGGTGAATCCATCAATCAATCTCTATTATTCAGCAACTGTTTTGGATAATATGTTATCTGAAAATATAGAAAATAAAGGACAGATTGGCGGAGTTATTGATGAAGTAATGGATGTAGTAAAAAAGAATATTTCTCCAAGTGATTTGCAAATAACAGAGGAAAGTATTTATTCAATTTTTGAAAAGCAAGAACTATCTAATAAAGAGATGGAAAGATTGATTGGACTTGCATTTAACTTAACATCAATTGACTTAAACTATATTGTAGATCAGATAAATGGGACACATGTTTATTCGGAAAATACTCCAGAAAAATTTTCAAATATGTATCCATATTTTAAAAGCATAAATTTTGCTAATTTTAGTGATTATTTGAGTAAACTAGCTTATCCATATTATTTGCAAATCTTGGGTGGAGATTTAACTTTTAATGATATTTTAAAGTATGGTGATTTAAGAATAATTAGAAGCTATTTGGAAAAAGAGGATAAAATAGTAGCGGTAACAAATGAAGACGATTTTATATTATCTGTCAGAGATAAAAAATTTATGAGAGATGTTTTTAAAGAGAGAAGTCTAATATATCCGTATGGTGGACATTGCGGAAATATGTTTTATCAAACTAATGTGGATAAGATGTTAGAGTTTTTAGAGAAGGGGGTATTCAATAATGAACTATAAGAAAATTAGCTTAATAATAAGCTGTATATTTTTCATTAGTTGTTCTCCTTTGAAGACGAAAACTGATATTTCAGAAAAAGGCTTAGAAAAAAATGAGAACAGTAGCCATCATATACATCTAAAAAATAGTGAATATTTAAAATTGGGAAATAGTAAAGAGATTTTATATAAACCAGAAGAAATAAAAGGTGAAATAGTTGGGCAAAAGGAGATAAATGGGACAAAGTTTATAGAAGTTTATGATCCACTAGAACCTTTAAATAGACGGATATACTATTTCAATTACTATTTAGATAAATATGTTTTAATCCCAGCAGTTAACGCATATGAATTTATAGCTCCAAAAATTGTTCAGAGAGGGGTATCCAATTTCTTTTCAAATCTACAGGAGATAAATACTTTTATAAATTCAATATTACAATTGGAGGGAAGAAAAGCTACGATAACTTTTGTTAGATTTGGAATAAATTCAACCATTGGAATTTTGGGATTATTTGATGTAGCCTCTGCTTTAGAACTTCCGAAAACATATGAAGATTTTGGATTAACTTTGGCAAAATATGGAGTTGGAAATGGACCATATTTAGTATTACCTGGTTTTGGACCGGCTAACTTAAGAGATGCAACTGGAAAAGCTGTCGGAATATTAAGTGTTGTAGAGATAAACCCATATGAAGGACCTATTGACTTTAATACAAATGCCCCAGTTGTTACTACCATTGGAGCTATTAATATGAGAAAAGAGAATCAGAATTTTAGGTATTATGGGACTGGAAGTCCTTTTGAATATGAGTACGTAAGATATTTCTATACTAAATATAGAGATACATTAGTTGAGGTAAATGATATAAAAGTGAAGGGGAGAGGTGAATAGTTTTGAATTTACAAGAGTTTGTACTAAATTACAAAGATGATGTGGTTAGATCGATTCAGGAGTCAGTTAGAATTAAAAGTGTACAGGAAGAGCCACTGGAAGGAATGCCATTTGGCGAAGGACCCGCTAAAGCCTTAGAGCATATGCTAGATTTGGGGAAAAAGTTAGGGTTTGAAGTTGAAAATTTTGATAACTACGCAGGTCATATCGATTTTGGTGTCGGTTCAGATGAAGAGATGATAGGTATTCTTGGTCATGTGGATGTTGTACCAGAGGGAAAGGGATGGGATTATCCACCATACGAGGCAAAAATAGTGAATGGGAAAATGTATGGAAGAGGAGTTTTAGATGATAAAGGTCCTACAATTGCTGCTTTATATGCGTTGAAAGCTATTAAAGACTCGGGTGTTAAACTTAGTAAGAAAGTTAGGGTTATAGTTGGAGCTAATGAGGAAACTGGCTGGGGATGTATGAATCATTATTTTGGAAAATTAAATATGCCACAACCAGCAATGGCATTTACTCCAGATTCTTCATTTCCTGTAACTTATGCTGAAAAGGGCATTTTACACTTGATGCTGACTCAAGTGTATGAAGAGGAGTTAAACTTTTCAATCAGAGGTGGAGTAGCATTTAACTCAGTTCCAGATTCAGCGATAGGAGTTTTTCCGTTGTCGATGAAAGAGGAGATATTTTTTAATTTAGAGAAATATAATGAAGAAAAAGAGTTTAAAATATCAGCAATGGAAAAAGATGGGAAAATAGAGGTGATTTCCTTAGGAAAAGCGTCACATGGGGCTAGACCAGCAAACGGCTATAATGCAATATCAGCTTTATTTACCTTCCTATCAACTTTAAAGATTGAAGATGAGAAATTAAAAAATTTAGTGGAATTTTTTAGTGAATATATAGAAATGGAGCATTCAGGAGAGAGATTAGGAATTGAGTTTAAAGATGAACCTTCTGGAGTATTGACTCTAACAGTTGGAAAAATTGAGTGTGAAGGTAAAAAAATAATGTTTGGATTTGATATTAGATATCCAGTTACTTTTACAAAGGAACAAGTTGTTGAAGAAGTGGAAAAAAGAGCAAAAACTAAAAACTTAAATGTATTGATAAGATCGGCGAAGAATCCCCTGTATGTTCCTAAGGATAGCTTTCTTGTGACAACACTAATGAATATATATAAAGATATAACTGGTGATATGGATGCAGAACCAGTTTCTATAGGTGGAGGAACTTATGCTAGAGCTGTAACAAATGGAGTAGCATTTGGAGCTTTATTGAAGAATCAAGAAGATAATATGCATCAAAAAAATGAGTATTTAGAGTTAGATAAACTGGATACTTGGTTAAAGATATATGTTCAAGCTATTTATGAATTGGCAAAATAAAAATATTTAAAGGAGAGAACATTGTATTCTCTCCTTTAATTTATAAATGTACTTTCTTTTAAATACTTATTGTCGTCCCCAGCTATAAAAACTATTGAGTTATTGGATAGAAGGTCGATAACTTCTTTGGAGAGTTCGGTAGGAATAGCAGGGCATCCGAGAGTTCTTCCTAGAAATCCCATTTGATCAATATATTTTTTAGAGGCGTAGTCAGCACCATGAATGACAATGGCTCTATCATAGGCATTAGAATTAAAACGATTTTCTAAGCCTTTTAGCCTCAAAGAGTAACCGTAATTTCCAAAATATGGTTTTGTATCTGTAACAAAAAAGCCAAGAGAACTTTGGAAAGAGTTTGGAGCATTAGAAAATTTAGTAGCAAGAACTTTACCGCTATTTTTACCATGAGAAACATAAGTATAATAAAGCAATTTTTTTTCTTTTAAATCGATAACAGAAAATCTTGGTTCAGTAGATGGTTTAGTAAAATCAATAACTGTTAAAAATTGAAAGTTTTTTTCCTTAACTTTTGAAGCTCCTTTTATAGCATTTTTAAAAACACTGTAATCCATTTTACCTTTCAACTCTAATGAATTATAAAGAGATGAGGTAGAACTAAAAGTAGCTATGTAAAAAATAAAAAATAAAAATAAAAGTTTTTGTTTCATGAACCACTCCCAAAAAATTAAAATTTATACAGTAACAAGAATAGATTTAAATATTTTATAGGTAACAAAACCCGGCTTTGCTCCTTTGGGCTTATTTAAGTATTTAATTTGAGTGTAATCTACTGTGAGTTTTGTCCCCTTAGGTAATTTTGACTGTTGAGCACAAAATGTAGCTATATTATAGATAGATTGTTCAGAAAGAGCTTCACTAGCATTTACTATAGCATGAGTACCGGGGATATCTTTGCAGTGGAACCACATATCTTCTCTATGGGAATATTTTGTTGTTAGAGCATCATTTTCTAGGTTATTTCGACCATATTTGACCAAAATTCCATCAATAAGAATCTCTCCAAAACTAAAAGTTTTTGAAACCTGTTTTTTATTATTTTTTTTAGGCTTCATTTTTGAAGAAATCTTTAGATAACCTTGATTGGCAAGCTCTTCCTCTATTAACTTCAAATTTTCTTTGGAAGTGCTGTTGTTAATAAAAGATTCCACACCTAAAAAATATTTTAAATTATCAGAAATTTCAACCAATCTTTTTTGATTATATTCAATACCCTTTTTTAATTTGTTATATCTTTTATATATTTTTTCCAAATTTATTTGAGGTGTTACTAGAGGATCTAGAGGAATCGTACACATACAATCGTTGTAAAAGTCGTAAAGTTCGACTTCTGACATTCCCTTTTTTAACGTATATAGAGAAGCGGCTAAGATATCTCCTAATTCCCTATATCTGTCAAAGTTTTTTTTCTCTTCAAGATCTTTTTTTATAGACATAATTATTTTTTCAGACTTTTTAATCTCTTTTTTTATACAAGATAGAAGTTTATCTTTTAAAATTTTAAAAGTGTTAGATAAATTTTGGGTACTTAAATAAAAATTTATTAGCTCTTGAAATGAATTGTACTTGACTACAGATTTATATTCTTTAGGTTCCAGATTTAAAACTGTGGCTAAAATAATTTCATCATATTCATTAAAAAATATTTTAGGAGCTATCTTATCATTTAAGATATTTTTTAATTTTTCAAATGTTGTAAGTGAATTGGCAAGTAATTTTCCAAGACCTTCGACATTTTTAATAAGAGTATTTTCGTTTTTTTCTTTAATAAATTCAGGTTCGTCCAATTTTAGCGGAGATAATTTTTTCTCCAAAGATGGAGCAGTGTAGTCTATTCCTGGAAAAAGTACTCTACTTGGATTTTCTTCAATAGAGAAACGCTTTATAGAATCTAAAACTTTATTCTCTTTTGTAGTAAGAATAAGATTTGAGTGTTTTCCCATCATCTCAAAGTATAGATTGTAAACTTTAATTTCACCAAGTTCATTCAGCTTAGAAAAAGTGAAAATAAGAATTCTATCATAACCCAGTTGATCAATAGATACTAACGTAGAACCAACAATGTATTTTTTCAGGTTTAAAGCAAAAGAGTTATTTTCTTCCAACAGATTATCCTCTTTTGTATCTGATAGATAGCACAATGAAAGAGAAGGGAAACAAGAGAGGATAAATCTCTGTTTCCCAAAATTAATACTTACAGCTAATGAACTAGTTTGAACTATTTTATTAACACTTTTACCTTTTAAAGAGTTCTCTAATTCAAGTTTGATTTTGTTTAAAGATACACCATCAAGATATAGCATTATTCTTCAACCTTTATAGCAATAAGGTTTTTTGCATCTAAGAGATTAACTTTTAAAATAGAGCCATCCTCTTTTTCAAGCGCTACCTTATCTTTTTCTTCAGATTCTACAATTCTAACAGTTGAATAATGCTCAACTCCATTGTTAGCAAAATAGTCTTGTATGATAGGAGTTCCTTTAACTTCATTGATAGAAACTACAGTACCCACTGGAAATTCTGTTACAGAATGCGGTTTAAAAAATTCAGTCTTATCTTTTAGATTCTTTAAGATTAATTCAAAAGTCTCAGTAAAATGATTTAAATCCTTTTCTGGAATATTTTCTGTAATGGTTGAAATTATATTTTTATGATAAGTATTGTGATAGTTCAATGCTTCAATTCCTTTTTTGGATAGAGAAACATAAACTTTTCTCCTATCAGCATCAGAACGAACTCTATCAATAAAACCTTTCTCTCTCAGTTTGGTAATTGCAACTGTGGCAGTTCCCATAGTGATACCAAGTCTATCAGATAGTTCATTCATACTAAGAGATTCTTTTCCAATGGCTTCAATTATGTGAAGCTCAGTGTGAGTTATACATTTAATCCCTCTTTTTAGTGCTAAATCCTCTGTTTCATAAAAAAGTTTGTAAAAATTTTCTAAAACATCATTTACTTTATTTATATTATTCATAGTTATCTCTCCTTTAAAGATTTAATTCTCTCCTTATAATTTCCAGAGAAAATGTAAGAACCAGCAACAAAAATATTAGCTCCAGCTTCAATACATTTTCCAATAGTTTCATCCGTTATTCCACCATCAACCTGAATATCAACGGTATTACTTAAGTTACGAACCTCTTGAATTTTTTGAACTGAATTTTCAATAAATCGTTGTCCGCCAAATCCGGGATTAACAGACATAATTAAAACCATATCTAAATCATTAATTACATACTTTATAGTTTCAATAGGAGTTGCTGGGTTCAAGGACACACCGGCTTTAACTCCAAAAGATTTAATTAATTGGATAGTTCTATGAAGATGTTTAGTGGCTTCAACATGAACAACAATAATATCAGCTCCAGCTTTGACAAAATCTTCAATGTATCGCTCAGGTTTTTCAATCATAAGATGAACATCAAAAATTAAATTAGTCTTATTTCTGATTGCTTTTATAACAGGTGCTCCAAAAGTGATGTTAGGAACAAACATACCGTCCATAACATCAATATGTATATAGTCAGCTCCGGCTTGATTAATTGCGATAATTTCGTTACCTAATTGACTAAAATCTGCTGAAAGAATTGACGGTGCTATTTTGATATTTTTTTTTGTCATTTAAAAACTCACTCCTTTGTGTAATAAATTGGATAACAACATTTTTATTAATATTTATTCCAAATTTCATTTTTAGATTTATCATAACAATGTTTGTAAAATTCATATCTTTCTTTTGTAATTTTACCTGAATCAACAGCAGATTTTATACCACACTGAGGTTCGTTCACATGGATGCAATTATTAAATTTACATTCATTTTCGAATTGGTGAAATTCTGGGAAAAGAGCTATTAACTCCTGAGGACCACTGGTAGGCGGTAAATCAACTGATGAAAATCCGGGAGTATCAATAACAAAACCACCACTTGGAAGGGTAAGTAATTTACTATCCCTAGTAGTATGTTTTCCAGCTCTTAATCTTTTACTTGTTTCACCTGTTTTTAGTTCCTTAGAATCTTGAAGAAGATTCAAAATGCTTGACTTACCAACTCCTGAAGGACCGCCAAAGGCAGTGATTTTATCATTTAAAAACTTTTTTAGTTCATTTATACCAAGATTTTCATAAGTTGATATATAAAAAATTGGGATGTCTATTTTTGATAAGTAATCTAAGTTAGATTTGATTATTTCTAGTTCCTCCTGAGATAGAAGGTCTATTTTATTAATAATCAATACAGGATTAATTTTATTATATAAACTATTTAATATTAAAATATTTATTTTTTCATAGTCAATAGCGGGGTCTTTAGCAGCAAATTGTATAACACCATAGTCAATGTTTGCAACTAAAGGTCTTTTTAGAAGATTTTTTCTAGGTTTAACCTCAGTTATAAAACCATCTGCGTCAAAGATAACGTGGTCCCCAACTGTACAATTCTCCCTTTTGTCAGATCTTTTTAAGATACCTCTCAATTTACACAGATACTCTTTTTTATCACTTTCAATATTGTAAAACCCTTGAATTTTGTTGATAACAATTCCTTCGATAATAGTTCACTCTCCTTAAATTAATAGCTAACAATGATATCAATGATAGTTCCAGCGGGAACAGTTTCACCGATATGAGTAGTTTCAATGACAATTCCTTTCTCTAAATCAGGAATTACTTTTTCTCGCACAGTACCCACAGTAAGACCTTTTGAAATTAATTCATTGGTAGCTTCCTCAAATGTAAACCCAATTGTATCAGGAACTTCAACAGAAGTCATTGAGTTGGAGTTACTCAGTAAAAGAGATACTCCTTTACTTTTTTGGGTACTTTGACCTAAAGATGGGGTTGTGGCTAAAACAGTGTTGTATGGTAGGTTAGAAGATGTGTAGGAGACTTTTTTTATTTTAATCCCTTCTTCTTGGAGTTTGGCAGAAACTTCGATAAGATTTTTATTTGTAAAGTCAGGCATAGTATAATCATTTTTTCCTTTACTTAACCATACTCTAACAGTTCTTCCTTCTTTTACGACTTTTTCAGGAGCTGGATTTTGCCTAAAAATAGTTCCAATAGGCAAATCAGAAAAATCATTTCCTGCAACGATAATATTAACTTTATTGATAGATGGTATTTCTTCTACCTGTTTTAGATTCATTCCAACAAGGTTTGGCAAAGAGTAAAAACTTTTGTTAAAAGATGTTTTTAGAAATATATTAAAACTAAAAAAACAAATGAAAACAATAAGTATACATGATAGTAAATACGCTAAATATTTTTTCATTTTTCCTCCTAAAGTAGTGCTATGAAATTAAATAATAAGATACTTTAAATACTTATAAAATAATACCATAGTGACACTAAAATATCAATAATTACTTGATAAATAGTAGCTTAAATGATAGAATATTTTGTAAACTATTATTTGAAATTTAGGAGGGTAAAATGGATTACACAATAGAGAAAATGATTTCTGAGAGTGATTTAGAAGCCAGAATAAAAGAGATTGCAAAAGAGATTGAGAAAGACTATAAAGGGAAGGATCTTGTTTGTGTGGGATTACTTAAAGGATCGATTATGTTCATGGCAGACTTGTTAAAAAATATAGAGTTAGATTTAGCTATGGATTTTATGAAAGTCTCTAGTTACCATGGTGGAACTGATAGCACAGGTGTGGTAAAGATTTTAAAAGATGTTGATGAAGATTTAACAGGAAAAGATGTTTTAATTATAGAGGATATAATCGATACTGGTTTGACATTAGAATCGGTGAGAAAATTTTTGATGTCAAAGCAACCAAAATCCTTAAAAGTTTGTTCTTTATTAGATAAGCCAAGTAGAAGAAAAGTGGAGATGGTTGGAGAATATATCGGTTTTGAAATACCAGATGAATTTGTAGTTGGATACGGATTGGACTATGATGAACTGTATAGAAACCTTCCTTATATCGGAAAAGTAGTTAGAAAGTAAAAAATAGAGGGAGGAAAGATGTCCTTTAAACATAAAAAAAAATTTGGACAAAACTTCTTAACAGACCAAAATGATGTTTTGGATAGAATAATGGAGGTCTCAAACGTTAAAGAAGATGAACATATAGTTGAAATTGGACCGGGAGAAGGTGCACTTACAGCTCTATTGTTAGAGAGAGCAAAAAGTGTGACATGCATTGAGATTGATACTGACCTAGAAAAAATACTCACAAGAAAATATTCATCAAATCCTAAATTTAATTTAATAATGCAAGATGTTTTAGATGTTGATTTAACTAGTGTATTGAGCAAAGGAAGAGTAGTTGCAAATATTCCTTACTACATAACATCACCTATTATAAACAAAATTATTGAAAATAGAGATATAATAAGTGAGATGTTTATAATGGTTCAAAAAGAAGTGGCAGAAAGAGTGTGTTCAAAATCTGGAAAAGAGAGAAGTGTATTGACCCTAGCTGTTGAGTACTACGGGGAAGCAGAATATTTATTCACAATACCAAAAGAATTTTTCACACCGCCACCAAAAGTGGATTCAGCTTTTATGTCAATAAAGTTTTATAACGACAGAAGATATGAGAATTTAATTTCAGAAAGTTTGTTTTTTAAATATGTGAAGGCAGCTTTTTCAAATAAGAGAAAAAATATCATAAACAATTTGATAACTTTGGGGTATTCAAAAGATTTTGTGCGAAAAAAATTGGAAAGATTGGGAATATCAGAAACAGAAAGAGCTGAAAACTTAACAATAGAACAGTTTATAAATTTAGCTGAGATATTTGAGAAAGAATAAAACTTTTAATAAGTGAGGCATGGATAAAAGAGGGGAGCTACCTAATTTTTGAAAGCCTCCTTATTAGCTTAAGGAGTGAAAATGGATAGTTATGAGTTTAGAATAAAAACAAGACGTGAGGATATAGATTTTATTAACAAGATAATGGAAGCGTATGAAGGTGTTGGAATTGTGAGGACAAAGAATGCCAACGAAGGTGATTTGGTAATTGTTTCTACAACTGATTTTAAAGAGGATGTTAGAATGATTGTAGAAGATTTAAATAAAAAATGGATTAAAGTTGAAATTGTATGTGAAGGGCTTTGGTCTGGAGAGTTATAAAATAAAAATCAGGAGGATGAATTTATGGAAAAATTAGAGTTATTAATTAATTATATTATAGGTGAATTAGTAGAGACAAAAGAGGGAATAAGAATAAGTTATGATTTGATAGATGATACAGTAACTTTCAAAGTGAGTGTTACGCAAGGTGAGATGGGAAGAGTAATTGGTAAAAATGGATTGACAGCAAATGCGATAAGAGGAGTTATGCAGGCTGCTGGAGTTAAAGATAGACTGAATGTGAATGTAGAATTTGTAGACTAAAATTGAGGAGGAAATAGATGGAGTTGTTATCAGTTGGCAGAGTTTCAGGAACTCACCACTTAAAAGGAGCAGTAAAAGTTACTTCAAATATAGATGATTTAGAAGTTTTAGTTGGAAATAAAGTTATGATTGAATTACCATCAGGAGAGGTAAATATTTTAACTATAAAAAAAATATCAAATATGATAGATAAAAAATGGATTGTGGAATTTGAAGAGCTAACAAATAAAACAGATGCTAGTTCAATTCAAAATGGAATTATAAGAGTAAGAAGAGATATTTTGGGAATTGAAGAGGATGAGTTTTTAGCTAATGATGTGATAGGGATGAAAGTATTTACAGAAGAGGGTAAAAGTATTGGTGAAGTTGTAGATATCTATGAAACTGCAGCTCATGACATATATGTTATTGAAGATGAAGAGTTTGAAGCAATGGTTCCGGATGTGGATGTCTTTATAAAAAATATAGATTTTAATAAAAGAGAGATGGTAGTTTCTTTAATTGAAGGAATGAGAGAACAAAAGAAAGATTAAGGAGAGGGTTGTGAAAATAAATATATTGACGCTATTTCCAGAATTTTTTAATTCTTTCAAAGAACATAGTATTATAAAAAGAGCTGTAGAAAGAAAACAGGTAGAGATTAACATAGTTAATATAAGAGATTTTGCGGAAGGAAAGCATAAGCAATGTGATGATATACCTTTTGGTGGTGGAGCTGGAATGGTTATGAAGCTGGAACCACTATTGAAAGCTCTAGAGAAGAATCGCGGGAAAGTTATCTACACATCTCCCCAAGGTGTGAAACTGAATCAAGTGTTAGTGTGTGAATTGGCTAGTGAAGAAGAGATAACTATAATAGCGGGTCATTACGAGGGAATAGATGAGAGAGTTATTGACAGTAGAGTAGACTTGGAGATATCTTTAGGTGACTTTGTTTTAACAGGTGGAGAGTTGCCAGCTATGGTGATATCAGATGCAATAGTTCGCCTTCTTCCTGGAGTTATTAAAAAAGAGTCATATGAGAACGACTCTTTTTACAATGGATTGTTAGATTACCCTCATTATACAAGACCAGCCGAATTTGAAGGGTTAAAAGTTCCCGAAGTTTTGATGTCGGGACATCATAAAAATATAGCTGAATGGAGATTAAAGCAGAGTTTAAAAAGAACTTTAAAAAGACGACCGGAGCTTTTAAAAGATAGGGAGTTTAGTAAACTGGAAAAAAAACTTTTAAAAGAGATAAAAGAGGAGCAAGAGATATGATATATAAATTAGGAGAGTTAGTTCCAAAGATTGGAAAAAATAATCTTATTATCGATACTGCAACTATAATTGGAGATGTAGAAACTGGAGAGAATGTAAGTATTTGGTTTTCTAGTGTTTTGAGAGCTGATATGAGTAAGATAAAAATTGGAAAAAATTCAAATATTCAGGATAATACGACAGTTCATGGAGATACACCGTATCCAGTAATAATAGGGGAGAATGTAACAGTTGGTCACAATTGTGTTGTGCATGGGTGTGAAGTTGGGGATAACGTTATAATAGGAATGGGATCTATTTTGCTAAATGGAGCTAAAATTCCTAAGAACTGTATTGTGGGCGCAGGGAGTTTAGTTACTGATAAATTAGAAGCACAGGAGGGAGATTTAATAGTTGGTTCTCCTGCGAAAGTGATAAAAAAACTTTCTGATAAAAATATAGAATATTTAAAATATGCTAATAAAGTGTATTTGGAAAAAATAGAAATGTACAAAAAATTAGAGAGAATAGGGTAGGTAAAATTAATGAGAAAAGCAGTATATTTGGGACTAGTTCACTCGCCAGTTTACAATAAAAGAGGAGAGATAGTTTGTACATCAGTAACAAATTTTGATATACATGATATTTCCAGAACGTGTAGAACGTATGATGTAAGTCAGTATCATATTATTGTATCGGCAGATGCACAGAAAAAGCTTACAGAGAGAATTATTGGATATTGGCAAGAAGGATTTGGAGCGGAATACAATAAAGATAGAGAAGAAGCTTTTGGTAGAACAAGAGTTTATGAATCAATAGAGAAAAGTATTTCTGAAATAGAAAAGAAAGAGGGGAAGAAACCCCTAATAATAACAACATCAGCAAAAATATTTCCAAACTCAATAAGCTATAAAAATTTATCTGAGAAGATAATCAATGATGACCAACCGTATTTAATATTATTTGGGACAGGTTGGGGACTAATAGATGAGGTTATGAGTATGTCTGATTATATACTAGAGCCAATCAGAGGAAGTGCTAAATATAATCATCTATCTGTTAGATCAGCGGTTTCAATAATTTTAGATAGATTATTAGGAGAAAATTAATTGAGAAGAGAGATTAGAATAAGACCTCAAAGAAATATTTTTAAAGAGATGGGGATTGAAAATATAGAGATAACAGAGATTGTTTTTAGCGAAAGAAATAAAAAAATGGATTTGATCTGTGTAGTTTCTACTCCTCAAGATTTAAAAGGATTGGATAGGGCTTATGAAAATTTAAAAAAGAAGTTTGGAAATGAATTGGATATTAATTTTAAAATAGATTATTTAACGAAAGAGATTACAAAGGAAAATTTTTTAGAAATCGTTGAAAGAGTTATTGAGAAGTTAAAAAGAACTAATGCTATTTCAAAATCATTTTTATACCTATATAGAGTGTCTATAAAAAATGAGCAAGTTGATATCGAGTTAAAAAATGAGATGGCAGTGGAAACGTTGTACAGTTCAAATTTAGATATAAAAATTCAAGCACTTTTAGAAAATTATGGGATTAGAGGATTCAAAGTGAATTTTATATCAGGAGATTTCAATAGTGAGATAAAGTCAATAGAGAGCGAAATAGAAAATAAAATAATAACCTTAAGCTCTAAAACTTCTGAAAAAGAGGTAGCAGGAAAGGTAACAGCTCCACCGGTTGAAATAAAATCAGCTGTACCTACAGGTAGAGGTGGATTTAGTAAGAAAAAAGATATAAAGAGTCCGAGTATGCCAATATCAGAATTTAAAGAGTTAATAGAAAATGAGATAGCAGTAGTAGAAGGAGAGCTTTTTGCTACAGAAGGAAGAGAGCTAAGGACTGGGAAAATTCTGCAAGTTTTAAGGATAACAGATGGAGAAGATTCAATAACTGCCAAGATATTTTTGAATAGTCCAGAAGATTTTGATGTTAAAGTGGGCGATTTTGTAAAGATTAGTGGTAAAAAACAAATTGATAGCTTTGAAAATAATGAAGAGATTATATTGGTTAATATATTAAATAAACTAGACAAAGTAAAATCTAAAAAAATAGATACAGCAGATGAGAAGATGGTGGAGCTTCATACACATACAAAAATGAGCGAAATGTGTGGAGTAGAGGATGTAAAAGGGATAGTAGGAAGGGCTTTAGAGTATGGACACAAAGCTGTTGCAATAACAGATTATGGGGTTGTTCATGCGTTTCCATTTGCATATAAAGCAGCTAAAGGAAAAGATATCAAAATAATCTTTGGGTGTGAGATGTATATGGTAGATGATACCCAACCAATGGTTCAGAATGCTAAAAATGTTCTGATAGATGAAGAAACATACGTAGTTTTTGACTTAGAAACTTTAGGATTAAACTCCCATAAAAATGAGATTATAGAGATTGGTGCTGTAAAATTACAAGGGAGAAGAATAGTAGAACGATACTCACAGTTAATCAATCCGGGAAAGAAAATTCCAAAAAAAATACAGGAAATAACAGGAATCAATGATGCTTTAGTGGAAAATATGCCGACTATAGATAAGGTATTACCAGAATTTATGAAATTTATTGGAGATGCTACTTTAGTTGCTCATAATGCACCGTTTGATATGGGATTTTTGAAAAGAGATGTAAAAAAATATTTAGGAACAGACTATAATCCGGCTGTGATAGATACATTACAGATGGCTAGAGACCTGTATCCTGAGCAAAAAGGTTATGGACTAAAGCCAATGACAAAATTCTTAAAAGTGGCTTTAGAGAACCACCACAGGGCTGTTGATGATTCCCAAGCTACGGCTGCTATGTTTGCAATATTTTTAGAAAAATATTTAGAAAATGGAATTACAAATCAACTTGATATGACTGGTGCTTTTCCTTTAAATTACAAAAAACAGGATATAAGAAATGTGATGGTTTTGGTAAAAGATTTAGTTGGGTTAAAAAATTTATATAAATTAATTTCTCAGGCACACATTGATTATTTTGGAAGTAAGAAACCAAGAATTTTAAAAACTGTTTTAAATGAAAATAGGGAAGGATTAATCATTGGAGCACCAACTTCAATTCATTTTTCAAATACTGGTGAGCTACCTGAAGCATACTTTAGAAATGATCTATTAAAAGTTGAAAAATCAATTGATTTTTATGATTATATTGAACTTCAACCAAGAATAGGATTTTCAGAGTTTTTAGATAGTGATGAAACTGGAGCAATAGCTTCTTTCGAAGATGTTGAAAAAATGAATAGATACCTTTATAAACTAGGAAAAGAAAAAGGAAAGTTAATTACAGGATCATCAAATGTGCATTACTTAGAGAAAGAGGATCATAAGATAAGATCAATACTTCTTTATGGAAGCGGAAGTGTATTTAGGGAAAATCAATATAGAGTAGACAATGGGTTCTATTTTAGAACTACTGATGAGTTACTAGAAGAGTTCAATTATTTGGGCGAAGATATATCTAAGGAAATTGTTGTTGAAGCGACAAACAAATTAAATGAGATGATTGAAAAAGTCCAACCTATTCCAAGTGGATTTTATCCACCTAAAATAGATGATGCAGAAAATATTGTTAGGGAGATGACATATACAAAAGCTTATGAATTGTATGGAAATCCTTTGCCTGAAAATGTAGAAGCAAGAATAGAGAGAGAGCTAAAAGCTATTATAGGAAATGGATTTTCAGTTCTGTATTTATCAGCTCAAAAATTGGTAAAAAAATCTTTAGACAATGGTTATTTGGTGGGATCAAGAGGATCAGTTGGATCATCAATTGTAGCATATATGATGGGAATAACGGAAGTTAATGCTCTTTACCCACATTATTTATGCACCAATCCAGAGTGTAAGCATTCAGAGTTTATTGAAAGAGAGGGAGCAGGAGTTGACTTACCAGATAAAATTTGTCCAAAATGTGGTATAGAAATGAAAAAAGATGGATATTCAATTCCGTTTGAGGTGTTTATGGGATTTAATGGAGATAAGGTGCCAGATATAGACTTAAATTTCTCAGGGGAGTATCAGTCGGAAATACACAGATATTGTGAAGATTTATTTGGAAAAGCAAATGTATTTAAAGCGGGAACAATTTCTACTTTGGCAGAAAAAAATGCTGAGGGTTACGTGAGAAAGTTCTTTGAAGATCACAGTATACTCTCTGGAAAAGCTGAAGTCATGAGAATGGCAAAAAAATGTGAAGGTGCTAAAAAAACGACTGGACAACACCCAGGAGGAATGATAGTAGTTCCTCAAGATAATTCGATATATGAATTTTGTCCAGTTCAAAGACCTGCAAACGACCAAAATAGTGATTCAACAACGACACACTATGATTATCATGTAATGGATGAACAGTTAGTAAAGTTGGATATCTTAGGACATGATGACCCTACAACTATAAAGATGTTACAGGAGTATACGGGTGTAGATGTCTATGATATACCTTTAGGAGATTTGGAAACTTTGAAAATATTTTCTGGAACAGAAGCATTGGGAGTTACTCAAGAGCAAATAGGATCCGTTGTAGGAACGTATGGAGTTCCAGAATTTGGAACGGGATTTGTTAGACAGATGCTTGTTGATACAAAACCAACAACTTTTGCGGAGCTAGTTAGAATTTCAGGTTTATCCCATGGAACTGATGTGTGGTTAAATAATGCTCAAGAGTTTGTGAAGGAGGGAAAAGCAACTTTATCTCAAGTGATATCTGTTAGAGACGACATTATGAACTTTTTAATAGACCAAGGTATTGAAAAAGGAACAGCTTTCAAAATTATGGAATTTGTGAGAAAAGGACAACCTAGTAAAGATGTTGCACAATGGAAAGAATATTCTGATTTAATGAAAAGTCATGGAGTCCCAGAGTGGTATATAGAGTCATGTAGAAGGATAAAATATATGTTTCCTAAAGGGCATGCGGTAGCATATGTAATGATGGCTATGAGAATAGCTTACTTTAAAGTACATTATCCACTTGCTTTTTATGCAGCCTATTTAAGTAGAAAAGTTGAGGATTTTGATTTTGAATTAATGAGTGATTTAATAAAAGTTAGAGAAAAAATTCAAGAATTAAATAAAGAGCCAAAACTTGATGTTAAGAAAAAAGCTCAACTTGCAGTGTGTGAAATAATAGTGGAGATGCATGCGAGAGGATTTGAGTTTTTGAACTTAGATATCTATAAATCTCATGGTTCTAAATTTATAATAGAAGATGGGAAAATAAGGGTTCCATTGATGGGATTGAATGGACTAGGAGCATCAGTGATGGAAAATATAGTGAGAGAAAGAGAGTTAGGAAGATTTATATCATATGAGGACTTTAAAAGAAGAACAAAAGCCTCTCAAACAACAGTAGATAAATTGAAAGAGCTTAACTGTATAGAGTCCTTAAGTGAAACAAATCAGACAACTTTATTTTTCTAGGAGGAAAAGTGTTTAATATAAAAAAACAATATTTAGGAGCTGGATTAGTTTGTCTAGCTGCAACAATGTGGGGATTTGATGGAATAGTATTGACGCCTAGATTATATCAATTAAATGTAGCATATGTGGTATTTGTATTGCATCTGTTGCCTTTATTAGGAATGAGTATTCTCTTTGGAAAAACTGAGATTGTGAATATAAAAAAATTGAGTAAAGAGGATTTGTTTTTCTATTTTTTAATAGCTTTGTTTGGGGGAACTTTGGGGACTTTATCCATAGTAAAAGCACTATTTTTAGTCAATTTTAGTCATTTGACAGTAGTTACTCTTTTACAGAAGTTACAACCAGTTTTTGCTATAATTCTTGCTAGAATATTGCTGGGTGAAAAAATTGGAAAAAACTTTATATTTTGGGCAGTAGCTGCATTGATGAGTGGGTATTTATTGACATTTCAACTTTCATTACCTCGTTTTGAAGTTGGTAATAATATAGGGTTAGCGAGCACATATGCAATTTTAGCTGCATTCTCTTTTGGTAGTTCCACAGTTTTCAGTAAAAAAATATTGGCACATTCTACATTTAGAACAGCTTTATACACAAGATATTTATTTACGTCAATTATAACTGCTATTATAGTCATATCAAATGGTAATTTGGGTTGGTTCTTAAAAACAACCCCTCACCAATGGATGATTTTTACCATTATAGGGTTAACGACTGGAAGTGGAGCAGTGCTTCTTTATTATATAGGACTTAGATATATAAAGGCAAATATTGCTACTATGTGTGAGTTGTGTTTTCCAGTTTCATCAATAGTGTTCGATTACATTTTTAACGGAAGATTATTGACACCAGTTCAGTTCATAAGTGCTGGGATATTATTGTTTACAATATATAAAATTACAAGAAATCAAAATAATTAAAAAAACGTTGAAAAAAATGTTCTAAAAATATATAATAAGGTTGTAAAAAGTTATATAATAATGAAATTTGGAGGGGTCAAACCGTGGATTGCAATTTTACCTTAGAAGATATATTGAAAGCTAATGAAACTATAAAGGATTCATTAAAAAGAACACCTGTGGTGGAGTGTCCAACTCTTAAAGAAATAACTGGAAATACAGTGTATTTTAAATTAGAAAACCTTCAAAAAACAGGTTCATTTAAGTTAAGAGGGGCTTTAAATAAGATAGCAAGTCTTTCGCCAGAGGAAAGAGAGGCTGGAGTTATTGCTTCTTCAGCAGGAAACCATGCACAAGGAGTAGCATTAGGAGCGGCAGCTCAAGGGATAAAAGCTACAATAGTAATGCCAGCAACAGCTCCTTTAGCAAAAATCGCAGCAACAAAGTCTTATGGTGCGGAAGTAATTTTAGAGGGGGAGGTTTATGATGACGCCTATAGAAAGGCTTGTGAAATCCAAAAAGAAACAGGAGCTACTTTTTTGCATCCCTTTGACGATAAGTTTGTGATGGCAGGTCAAGGAACAATTGGATTGGAGATATTAGAAGATATTCCTGATGTGGATGTTGTTTTAGTTCCAATTGGAGGGGGAGGAATTATTGGTGGTATAGCGAAAGCTATAAAATCATTGAGACCAGAAGCTAAGGTAATAGGAATAGAAGCATTTCATGCAGCTTCAATGGCAGAAGCTGTCGCTATGAAAGAGATTTGTGAAATTTCGACAAAACCAACAATTGCAGACGGAATAGCTGTAAGAAAAGCAGGTTGTGAACCATTTAAAATAGTTCAAGAATGTGTTGATGAAATTGTAACTGTAACAGAGGATGAAATAGCAAAAGCTATATTATTCCTTATGGAAAAAAGTAAAGTTGTAGCAGAGGGAGCGGGAGCTACAACAGTTGCTGCATTATTAGCTGGAAAAATAAATGTTGAAGATCAAAAGATTTGTGCTGTGATATCAGGTGGAAATATCGATATAAATTTGGTGGAAAGAGTATTAAATAAAGCTCTTATTTTAGAAGGAAGAAGATTTGCATTTTCGATAGAACTTTCAGATAAAATTGGAGAGATGGCAAAAGTGGTAACGGCTATATGTGAGATGAATGCAAATATTTTAAGTATAAATCAAACTATGTATAGTCAAAATCTAGGAATAACTTCTCAAGAGGCAACTTTTGTATTAGAATGTTTTGATAAACAGCACCAAGAAAAGGTAAGAGAAAAGTTAACAGGCATGGGTTACAGAATGTACTAAAAAATGGCTATCGCAAGATAGCCATTTTATTATTTTATCTTAATAGTTCTAACCATTTTTCAGTTGTTCTTGGAAAAGTCTCAAGCTGAGTGTCATTAATATAGAATGTTGGAACAACATCAAAATCGAGTTCAGAAACTTCGGCATTTAACTCTTGATGAGCTTTTTTATATTTTCCAGATAGCAAAGCATCAGCAAATTCAAATTTAGGTATCAATAAATTGTTTGCGATTTCAATCAATACTTCAACATTTCCAATGTCTTTATTGTGTAACCAATAAGCTTCAAGAACAGCTCTTACATATTCAATTCCTTTTTCATATTTTTCTGCTACATAGATTCCTTCAAAGGCTAGTGCTGTTCTAGGTTTAGGGTTGGTTGTTGGAAAATTAATTGGTATATTTTCTTCTTTTGCCCAACTGACTATATTTTTTTCAAAGTATTCTTTACTAGCTTCATTAACTACTGGTTGAGGTTTTGGCTCAGGTGAAAGTTCATAGGGAAAAAACCTAAATTCAGGATTCAAATTTTCTTCTTTCAAAGCTTTTTCCAAAATTTTTTCTCCAACATAACAATAAGGACAAACAAAATCTAAAATTATTGATATTTTCATAATCTCCTCCTCAAATAATTACAATTATACAATTACTATTACGAGATATCAATACAAATCCTTTAAAAAAATAAAAAAATATGGATTGGCAAAGTTTTAAAAGGATACTTACATGAGATTATTTAGACGTACTTTATATTTGAAACTATTTCCTTTGACAATTGATTTAGTGTATTCAATAACACTATTTTTTTCGAAAGTATATCTTTCAAGAATCATACCACAATCTCCGGGAACTGCATTTAAAAATAAACTATCATTTTCATTGAGGATACATGGAGAAAAAGATTCTTCAGCATATGAAATGGAAACATTATACTTATTTTTCATAAGATTATATAAGCCATTTGCTTCAATGTCATTTTCGGAAATTTCTTTAAATCTCCATTGTGGGAGATATGTTGTTTCATACATGAGAGCTTCATTATCAGCTAAACGAACTCTATTTAAAATAAAAATTTTTTCATTGGGGTGTATATTTAATTTTGTAGCGACTATATTTCCAGCTTCTTTTAAAATTAAGTTTAGAATTTTATTTCCAGGAATTTTTCCCAATTTAATCATTTCGTCACTAAAAGAATAAAATCCATTCAAATCTTGATTGATTTTATGGCTTGATACAAAGTTTCCTTTCCCATGTATTTTATAGATATCTTTTTGTTTTTCAAGCTCAGATAAAGCTTGTCTAACAGTAGCCCTACTAATATTGAAAGTCTCTGATAATTCTCTTTCAGATGGAATTTTATCACCTTCGTTGTATGTACCAGATTTAATTTGCTCTAGAATTATATTAACTAGCTGTAAATACAGCGGTGTTGCAGAAGATTTATCAATCACTTTAATACCTCCTCGATAAAGTTGAATTTTTTCAAATTATATCAAAGTTATTAGATTTTGTCTTGAAAAAAATAGTTTTAAAATTATTTTTGTATAAAGTACTAATTAGTGAGAAAAATAAAAAAATAAAAGAATAAAAGTAAAATCCGTTATTGACAATGGAGAAAAATGAGGTATACTCTACTAAGAAAAGTGGTACGTACAAAAATTTAAAGAGGGGTGTTTTTTATGCCGGAACCAAATATTGTTTTAGTTAGAATTGATAATAGGTTGATACATGGTCAAGTTGCAACTGCATGGGCACAACATTCAGGAGCTAATCTATTACTAGTTCCAAATGATGATGTAGCACAAAATCCAACGAGACAGAGTCTAATGAATTTAGCTGCTCCAAAGGGAGCACAAACAAGATATTTTTCTATTCAAAAGACTATAGATGTTATTCATAAAGCTGCACCGAGACAGCTTATAGCAATAATAGCAGAAACACCTCAGGATGTCTTGAAATTAGTTGAGGGAGGAGTGCCAATAAAAAAAGTAAATATCGGAAATATGCATATGTCAGAAGGGAAAAAGCAAATATCCAAAGCAGTTTGTGTGGATGAAGATGACATAGCAACATTTAAAAAACTGGCAGAGTTAGGTGTTGAATTGGAAATTCAAAGAGTTCCAACAGAGGGGAAGGAAAATATTTTAGAATTGATAAAATAGGAGGGGTGTAAAATGTTATTGAAAGCTTTTTTAGTAGCTCTCTATGCGGGGTTAGCTGGGATTGACTTATTTGATGGACTGTCACATATTCACAGACCACTAGTGAGTGGATTGATAGTGGGATTGATTCTGGGGGATATGAAAATGGGATTAATCGCAGGAGCAACATTGGAATTAGTTTGGATGGGGGCTGTTCCAGTTGGTGGAGCTCAGCCACCAAACGTGGTTGTAGGAGGTATAATAGGATCAGCATTTGCAATTATGGCAAAGCAAGATCCAACTGTGGCTGTAGGTGTTGCTATTCCATTTGCGGTAGCTGTACAAGCAGGTATAACACTATTATTTACATTCTTTTCTCCACTTATGCATACAGCGGATAAATATGCAGAAAAATGTGATATAAGAGGAATAGATGGAATAAACTATTTAGGAATGGGTATTCTATTTGTTTTCTATTTTACAGTGGTATTTTTACCTATATCAATGGGAGCGGAAGCAGCTCAGGGAATAGTTGCTCTTTTACCACCGTGGTTAATTAAAGGATTTGGAGTGGCTGGGGGTATGATGCCAGCAATCGGTTTCGCTCTTCTGTTAAATATAATGTTTAAAAAAGAATATATAATATTCTTTGCATTAGGGTTTATATTAGCAACATATTTAAATTTACAAGTAATAGCTATTGCGGCAATTGGATTTATAATAGCCGTTTACGATTATCAAAAGAGTAAAAGTATAGCTAAAATGGAGAGAGTATCTTTAGTATCTTCTACAGAGGAGGATTATAGCGATGGAATATAATAACAATGGATATGTTGACAACAGTACAGAAAAAGTTATAACAAGAAAAGATTTAAATCTTATGGTCTGGAGATCATTTTTATTACAAGCATCATTTAACTATGAAAGAATGCAAGCGTGTGGATGGTTATATAGTATGATTCCAGCTTTGAAAAAAATTCATAAGAATAAAGAGGATCTATCTAGATCTATGAAGTTACACATGGAGTTTTTTAATGTACATCCATTTTTAGTAACTTTTGTTCAAGGTATTGTAACGGCAATGGAAGAAAATAAAGAGAGTCAAGAAGCTATACGGGGAATTAAAATTGCTCTGATGGGACCATTAGGTGGAATAGGAGATGCACTGTTTTGGTTTACATTATTACCTATTGCCGCTAGTATAGGAGTTTCATTGTCTTTAGAAGGAAGTATTGCAGGACCTATTATTTTCTTGTTGATATTTAATGCAGTTCATATTTTCCTAAGATTTTTCTTGATGTACTACTCTTATAAAATGGGAGTGGAAGCTATTGAGAAATTGAAAGGAGATACAGAATATGTAACGAAAGGCTCTTTAATACTTGGATTAACAGTTGTAGGAGGACTAATAGCAGCTTTTGTTAGATTGAATATACCATATGTTATAAATATGGGAAGCACAAGTGTAAATATTCAAACAGATGTATTAGATAAAATAATGCCAAATATTTTACCTCTGTTATACACTCTTCTTATGTTTTATCTATTGAAGAAAAAGAAGACACCAATAACATTAATTATGTGGACATTAGCTATTGGAATATTGGGAAGTTTAGCAGGAATACTTTAAAAATGTAGGGAGATGAAAATGTTTAAAATTATAGTGAGTGGTCATGGCGAATTTGCTACCTCTATTGAAAAAACTTTAGAATATATTATAGGGAAACAAGAAAATATAGAGTATATAAATTTTAATAACGGGATGGGAACAAAAGATTTAGAAGAGAGATTTATTCAATGTATCCCTCAGGCGCACAATGAAGGAGTTATTTTTTTAACAGATTTGGCAGGAGGAACTCCTTTTTCTACAGCTGTGACGTTATCTCAAAATATAGATGGTATATATGTTTTGGGAGGGATAAATCTTCCTACAATCTTAGCAGCATTGGAGTACAGAGATGAAGGGAACTTAGAAGATGTGGTTGACGACATAATAAATCATGGAAAAGAATCACTAGTAACTTTTCAAAAACAAGAGTTAAATAATGATTTAGATAATAATGATGGAATATAGAAGTAAAAAGTCTTAGAAATTTTTCTAAGGCTTTTTTTATAAAAATAATTGACAAAATTCAAAAAATTAACTATAATCAAAATAACTGGTATGTACCAGTATAAAAATATTGAGGAGTGGTACATAATGAAGTTTTTTATAGGAATAGACAGTGGTGGAACAAAGACAGGAGTTTCAATAATAGATAAAAATAAAAATGAGGTTTTGAGTTTTCAAAAAGGAACTGGTCACTATTTACAGATTGGTTTTAACGGATTAGAAGAACTGTTAGTATCTGTATTGGATGAAGTTTTAAAAAAGTTGAATATAGATAGGGAGAATATTGGGTATATATTTGCAGGTATTCCAGGATATGGAGAAATAAAAGAGGATCAAAAAATAATTGAAGATATTGTTAAAAAAGTTTGGAGAGGGATAAAATTTCAACTAGGAAATGATATGAAAGCGGGATGGGCGGGAGCATTAGGTTGCAAACCGGGAATAAATATTATAGCTGGAACGGGAGCTATTGGATACGGAATAAATGAACTGGGAGAGGAAACTAGAACGAGTGGTTGGGGACACGCGTGTGGAGATGAGGGATCGGCTTATTGGATTGCCAAAAAAGGAATTGAGGTATTTACAAAACAGGCGGATGGAAGGTATCCAAAAACGCTTTTGTATACAATTATGAGAGAGGAACTGAAGTTAAAAGAAGATTTTGATTTAATAGATTTGATCTATAATCAATACTCTCTTGACAGAGGGAAGATAGCTCAGTTATCAATGATAGTTTATAAAGCTGCAGAAAAAAATGATCCATATAGTTTGGAAATATTTAAGGAAGCCTCAATAGAGATTGGACTTATGATAAAAGCTATTTCCGAAAAAATAGATTTTGTAGAAAGACCTATAAAAGTTTCCTATGTAGGCGGAGTATTTAAAGCTTCAAAATACATTTTTAATAATTTAGAAAATTATTTGACGGATAATAAAGTTGATGTAGTTGTACTTGAACCTAGATATACACCTGTTTATGGGTCAGCACTTTATGCGTTAAAACTATGGGAGGGGAATAGATAAATGAAAGATTTTTATACATTGAATGAGATTGAGCAACAAAAAAGATTATGGTTAGAAACAATTAATTTAGTAAAAGAGAGAAAAAATGAAATAAAGTCATTTTTAGATAGAAATGATTTTAAAAATAGAAAGGTGATTTTTACAGGCGCAGGAACTTCAGAATTTGTGGGAAATAGTGTAGCTCCAGCTCTAGGAGGAAATGTTCTTTCAATAGCTACAACAGATATAGTTTCTAATCCAGAAAATTACTTAAAAAAAGATGAAAAAATTATATTAATCTCATGTGCTCGTTCAGGAAATAGTCCTGAAAGTGTAGCTACGGTTAAATTGGCAGATGAAATTGTAGATGATGTTCGTCATATTTTAATAACTTGTAATAAAAATGGAAAATTAGCAATGAATAAAAAAAGTGATGAAAATTCTCTTGTTTTACTAATGCCAGAGGAATCTAATGATAAAGGATTTGCTATGACAAGTAGTTTCACTTGTATGTCTTTAGCGGGTCTTCTAATATTTAATTTAGAGTGTTTAGAAAAAATAGAGCATATAATGAAAAGTCAGATAGAAAAAATAAAAGATACAGATATGAAAGAATTAATTGATTTATTGATAAAATTAGATATATCAAGAATTGTATATTTGGGAAGTTCGTGTTTAAAAGGGGTGGCTGAAGAAGCTGCATTAAAATGTTTAGAACTAACAGCAGGATGTATGAGTTTACATTACAACTCACCACTTGGATTTAGACATGGTCCAAAATCAATTATAAATGATACAACAATGATTGTAACTTTACTTTCAAATAATAATTATACAAGAAAGTATGAGTTAGATCTATTAAAAGAGATGTATAGTGAAAATAAGAAAAAAGTTTTAGTGACTTTGGATATGAAAAATTCAGACGAAGCTAGAAGGAATTCGCACTATTATTACACATTCAATAGTGATGAAAAAAATATAGAGAATGTATTCAATATGTTTAGCTATATATATTTTGCACAATTATTTGCATTTTATAAATCAAAAAGTTTTGGAATAAATCCAGATAATCCATGTCCAACAGGAGAAGTAAATAGAGTTGTACAAGGTGTTATAATATACGATTATAAGAAGGGGGAATCACAATGTTAGTTTCAACAAATCAAATGTTATTAGATGCACAAAAAGGAGGGTATGCAGTACCAGCTTTTAACATCCATAATTTAGAGACAATTCAAGTGGTAGTAGACACGGCGAATGAGTTAAGGTCGCCAGTTATATTAGCAGCAACACCGAGTACAGTTAAATATGCAGGTCTTGAATACTTGATAAAGATGATAGAAACAGCAAGTAATAAGTATGATATCCCAATTGCTTTCCATTTAGATCACCATGAGGATGTAAATAGTATAAAAGAAGCTATTCTTTTGGGATGTAAGTCGGTTATGATAGATGCTTCTCATCATCCATTTGAAGAGAATGTTAAAATCGTAAAAGAGGTTGTAGATTTTGCTCATAGATATGATGTAAGTGTAGAAGCTGAATTAGGGAAACTGGTAGGACAAGAGGATGACTTAATAGTTGATGAATCACAGTCGGCATATACTGACCCTAAACTAGCTAAAGAATTTGTTGAAAGAACAGGAATAAATTCATTGGCAGTAGCTATAGGAACTGCACATGGATTATATAAAAATGAACCAAAGTTAGATTATGAAAGATTAAAAGAGATAAAAAAATTAGTGGATATACCATTAGTTTTACATGGAGCATCTGGAGTTCCCTTTGATTCTGTTAGAACAACAATAGAAGATGGAATTTGTAAAGTCAATATTGCAACAGAGTTAAAAATACCATTTGCTGAAAGTTTAAAAGAGTTTTTTTTAAAGAATCCAAATGAAAGTGATCCAAGAAAATATTTAATTCCAGCAAAAGAAGCTATGAAAAAGGTCGTTGTGGATAAAATAATTATGTGTAAAAGCGATAATAGAGGATAACTATGATATTGACAATAACTTTAAATCCTGCAATTGATGTTAGATATAAAATAGGAAATTTTGATATAAACGGTGTTTTTAGGGGAAAACCAGCTAAAACTGCTGGTGGAAAGGGACTGAATGTTTCAAGAGTTTTAAGGACACTTGGAGAAGAGGTTGAGGCAAGTGGTTTTTTGGGCGGGAACAGTGGTGATTGGATAAGTGATGAAATAGCGAATATAGGAATTAAAGATAGTTTTATAAAAACAGATGTAGAAACAAGAAGTTGTATAGCCATATTGGGAAATGGTACGCAAACGGAGATATTAGAGATGGGAGAAAAAATATCTGAAAATTTTGTTGAAGAGTTTTTAGAATTTTTTAGAAATAGGTTTGATAGATTTGAAACAATTTGTATTAGTGGTAGTGTTCCAGAAGGAGTACAAGAGGATATATATAAAGTTTTATGTGAAATAGCTGGAAAGAAAAAGGTGATTCTTGATACAAGTGGCAGACTTTTGTTAAAAGGCATTGAAGGTAATCCTTATCTTGTAAAACCGAATAAAGAGGAACTAGAAGGTTTATTGGAGAGAGAACTGATAACTTTTAGAGAAGTTATAGAAGGTGCGAAAGAATTAAAAAATAAAGGATGTAAGAATGTATTGGTTTCGTTAGGAAAAGATGGGGCTATTTTTATTGATGAAAGTGAAAAAGTGTATAAAGTAAGTATACCTAAAATAGATGTAAAAAATTCTGTTGGAAGTGGAGATTCAACAATAGCTGGATTTGCATATGCTATAAATAGAAATAAAACACCCGAAGAGGCTTTAAAGTTAGCAATGGCTTGCGGGATGTCTAACGCAATGATAGATGAAACAGGAAAAATTGATTTGAATGTTGTTGAGGAGTTCTTACCAAAAATAGAAGTAGAAAAATTATAAAGATTATAAAAATAAAAAAGTATCCCTTAAAATCAAATTTAAGGGATACTTTTTCTTTTTTAAATCACTATTCCATAGTTTAAAAAGGTTGTCCAAAAAAATTCCATAATCTTCTTCTGTTAAAGAATAATTTTCAGTACTATTGTCGAATCTATCTAGGCAAGGAATAAATTGTAAATATCTAAATTTTGATTTTTTCTAAAATATGGTATAATCAGACCACATAAATTTTAATTTTAAAGAGATGAAAACTGGGAAAAACTTAATATGAAAGACATGAGTCAGATACTTCCCACGAAGCCCCGCCCTCTATTAGGGCGGTGGTAGTTCACATGATTCACTAAGAAGTACCTCCTAACTATATGTATATTATTATAACATAAGAATACGAAATAAGTGATATTTGATTAATAAAAGTAGATATATTTTATAAAAATATAGTATAATGGTAAGTAAATATAAGGAGTGCAAATAAATATTAAATATGATAAAATAGTTTTATATACAAAATAATAATAGGTGGAGGAAAAAAGTGATAAAAAAATTGATGGCAATATCAATATCATTGATCCTATTTGGATGTGGTAGTGGTAATGGAAAACAAAGTTCTAAGGAAACCTTAGGAAAAAATATTAAAGTATCTGAAATAAAACCAGAGTTGATAACAAAATTAAATATATCAAGTGGAGTGACAGAACCTTTAAATGAAGTTAGAGTTGTAACTAAAACCGGTGGGACGGTAAAGCAGGTAAATTTTAAAAATGGTGATAAGGTAAAGAAAGGTCAAGTCATATTAGTCTTAGAGGATCAAGAGATTCAATCAAGTTATTTAAAAGCTCAAGCAACGTATCTTTCTAATAAGGCAGATTTTGAAATAAAGAAAAAAAATTATGAAAAATTTAAACAACTTTTTGAAAAACAACTGATATCAGAAGATGAGTATCTATTGAAAAAAACTAGTTTTCTTCAGGCAGAAAGTGCCCTAAAGACTTCAGAAGCAACTTACTTGACGGCTAAGAAAGATTATGAAGATTTGGTTGTTAAGGCAAAATTAAATGGAGTAGTGACAGACTTAGAGTTAAAAGCTCACGAAAAAATAGCTCCGAATAGTTATCTGGTAACAGTTGTTGACGATAGTAAAATACTCGTAAAAACAGGAGTATCAGTTCATGAGATAAGCGAATTATCTGTTGGGAATAAAGCAGAGATTGATTTAGAAGGTATTGAAAACAACTATTTTGGAAATGTTTATGAAATAAATCCCGTAGCCAATAAGGACAGTAAAAAATACCAGATAAAGATAGAGATTGATAATCCAGATGGAAAAATAAAAAAAGGGATGTATTCTAAGGTTTTAGTTGAAACAGGGAGTAAAAATGGATATTTAGTACCTAAAAATGCAATAGTAATAAAGGAGCTATATTCATACATTTTTGTAGTGGAAAATGGAGAGGCTAAAAGGATAAAGGTAGAAAGAGGTTATTCAAATGATGACAGGCAAGAGATTATAAGTGATGAACTTTATTCAAATATGAAACTTGTAACAGAGGGACAGTTTTTGCTAGAAGATAGAGATAAAGTTAATATTTTAAATTAGGGGGAACAGATGAATATAGCACAATTTTCAATAAAACGTCCTGTTGTCACTATGATGATAATAATATCAATGGTTATATTAGGAATTTTAACATTAGTTAATTTAAAAACTCAGCTTATGCCAAACTACAATATGCCAATGGCTGCTATAAGAGTAAGTTGGAAAGGAGCTTCTCCAGATGATATGGAGAAGTTGGTAACAAAAGAGATTGAAAAAGGGTTAACGAGTGTTGAAGGAATAAAAAGAATTACAACTAAATCGACTATGGGAAGATCAGTTTTAACAGTAGAATTTGAGTATGGTGTCATTATAGATAATAAAGTAAATGATTTAGTGACAGCAGTAAGTAGAATAAGAAACAGTTTACCAGATGATATTGATGAGCCTGTAATAAGAAAAACTTCATCTGCTGGAGACAGAGTGATGCTTATTGGGTTGAGAGGGACGGATCTTATAAATTTAAAAAGTTTTGCTGACAATGTCATTATTCCAAGGCTTGAAAGAATAGAAGGAGTTGGAAGTGTAAATATCTTTGGAGGACTAGAAAAAGAGATAAGTATAAATATAGATCCTGAGAAGTTAGAAGCATACAATCTTACAGTTACAGATTTATATAGTACACTGAAGAGTGCCAGTTTGAATTTCCCTTCGGGATATATAGTAGAGGGAGACAAAGAGTATTTAGTAAAAGTATCTGGAGAAGCTAAAACTTTAGAGGATATCCAAGAAATAGTTTTGAAAAATTCAAATGGTGACACGTTGTATTTGACAGATGTAGCAGATGTCAATTTAGGGATAAAAGATAGAAGCAGTTACGGTAGGACTGATGGAATCGAAAATATAATAATAAATATAGAGAAAAGTGATGTTGGAAATACTGTTGAAATATCAAAAATAGTGAAGGAGGAGTTGGAAAAAATAGAGCCTCTTTTACCTAAAGGAGCTTCCTTCACTATAAATAGGGATTCCGCTGTAGATATAATTAAATCTATAAATACAGTCGAAAATAATGCTATAACAGGTCTTATTTTGGCAGCAATAATCCTATTTATTTTCTTAAGAGATTGGAGAGCTACTTTAGTTGTAACAGTGGCAATACCAGTTTCAATAATTGCAACATTTGGTTTCTTTGGAGCTAAAGGAATGACACTAAATATAATTTCATTGATGGGATTATCTTTGGGTGTAGGGATGTTAGTGGACAACTCTATAGTTGTTTTGGATAACATTTTTAGGCATTTGACGGAGCTAGGTCAGGATAGAATGGAGGCTTCGGAAAATGGTGCCACGGAAGTTATTGTTCCGATAATAGCTTCAACAGCTACAACAATAGCTGTGTTTATTCCAATCGTTATAAGAGAGGGAAGAGCAAAAGAGATATACAAAGATATGGCTTATTCGATAACATTCTCACTATTGGCTTCGTTAATAATAGCGATAACTTTTGTACCAATGGTATCGAGTAGAATTTTAAAATCTAAAAATACAGTACATGAAGAGGGGAAAATATTAAAGTACATTAAAAGATATTATTCGATAATATTATCTACTTCTTTAAAACATAAAGCTTTAGTTGTTATCGGAATGATAGCGTTATTCATAGGTATTGTTGGATATGGTTCAAGAAATATAGGTGGAGAGTTTATGCCCACAACAGATGATGGTATATATACTATTATAGCTGAACTTCCAAGCGGAATGGAGATAGAAAAAGCGAATAGAATAGCAAAGGAGTTAGAAGCTATTGTAGGAAAAGATCCCCAGACAAAGAAGTTTATATCGTCAGTAGGAAAAGAAGCAGTGTCGATAATTGTGGATATTGGACCCAAAAATGAAAGGGATAAAAAAGTACAACAGATAATGGGAGAAACTAGAAGAAAGGTTTCTCATATACCGGATGTAAAACTTAATTTAGTTCCTAGAATGGCTTTTGGAAGAGGAACAGGAAGAGATATATCATTAATTTTGAAATCAGATGACTTAAATCAATTAAGTTATGCTTCGAGATTAATTTCAGAAAAAATGGCAGAAAATCCAGGATTTACAGATATAAATAACTCTATGGTCAATGGAAATCCAGAAGTGAGAATTCTTTTAGATAGAAAAAAGATGGAATACTATGGTGTAAAAGTTAACGATTTGACACTTTCTGTAAGTTATCAAATTCTTGGAGGAGCTCCAATAAAGATAAAAACAGCTAATGAAGAGGTTGATGTGAGCTTAAGACTTGCTGAAGAATTCAGAAATTCTCCTGAAAAAATTAAAGAGATGAGAATAAAGTCTCAAAATGGTGGAGTTGTAAAGTTAAAAGATATAGCTACTTTTGAAGTAGGTGAAGGAGCGTATGGTATCGAAAAAGAAGATAAGATCACAATGGTAACAATTGATGCAAATACATCAAATGGATTAGATTTGGTAACTGGTCAAAAGTATATAAAAGATATTTTAGATGAGGCAGGGCTACCTAAAACAATTACTTATTCTTTTGGTGGAAGTGGTAGAAATATGGCTGAAGTTAATGACCAATTGAAATTTGCATTCATGGTTGCAATGTTTTTAGTTTATTTTATATTGGCAGCTCAATTTGAATCCTATATATTACCTATTATAGTTATGGGAACAGTTCCTCTTTCAGTAATAGGTGTATACAGTGGACTTCTAATAACAGGACAAAAGACAAATACAATGGTTTTTGTAGGAATTATTATGTTGGCAGGAATAGTTGTGAACAATGCCATAGTTTTAATAGATTATATAAAAATTCTACTGGAGAGAGAAATGCCGTTAAATCAAGCTATACTAGAAGCGGGAAGGACAAGATTGAGACCAATTTTTATGACGACAATGACAACAGTATTTGGAATGATACCGTTATCTTTAGGAATTGGACAAGGAAGTGAAATGTACAAAGGAATGGCAATAACAGTTATATTTGGGTTGATTTTCTCAACATTATTGACATTAATTTTAATTCCAGTACTCTTTTATATCTATGAAGTAGGAAAAAAGAAAATATCAAAGTATATCTAGTATATAGATTTATAAAAAATTGGTTAGAGGGGTATGGTATGAAAAACAAATTTAGATATTTACTTTTGGGAATATTTTCTATTTTTAGTTTTCTAATATGCAGTGCAGCAATGATTGAAAAAGATTTAACTTACAATAAGTATACTTTAAAAGATACCTATAAATACGGAAAAACTACAAGAGAGTTTCAATGGAATAAAATATCTGAATACCTAGATCGATTGGATAGTTTTCAAGGAGAAAATATTAAATTTGGAACATTAAAAAATTATAAAAATATAAATGGGTTACCGCCTGTAGCTAAACAAATTGCCATGGAAAAATATAGTGATGGTTCAAGACCTTCAGTAAAAGATAAATTTGGAAATAGGAGGAGTCAGGGAATACCATTATATATAGAGGGACAGATGGATAGACCAGAGAGATATGCTCCAGATGGGTCTTTGATTTCTATTCAATCAAAAGATTTAGAAAATTACAAAATTAAAGTTGAAAATATAGATGGAGAATGGATAGTTCCAATTAGGTATGTGGAAGAGATAGGGGCAGAAAGTTTTCCAAGAGTCGTAGTTGTGGATAGAAAAAATCAAAATATAGCTACTTTGGAGAAAGTTGGAGAAGTTTGGAAAGTAAGAAGTATGAATCCAGCTTCAACAGGACTTGATAGACCACCGTATCAGCTCCCAACACCTTTAGGTGTATTTGTAGTTCAAGGAAAGAAATCTAAAATGGAGTATTTGAAAGATGGTAGTTCTACAGAGATTGATGGATATGCACCATATGCAAGTAGATTTTCAGGTGGGGGATATATTCATGGTGTTCCAGTTAATTTACCGGGAACAGAGATGATAGAATACACACCGACTCTAGGAACAACTCCAAGATCCCATATGTGTGTTAGAAACGCAACGTCTCATGCTAAATATGTCTATGAATGGGCACAGACAAATAAAGGGTTAGTTATAGTAATTGAATAAAGGACATAAATAGAGTCAAGGATGTAAAATTCTTGACTTTTTTTGTGTAAAATGATAGAATGAAATGGGTTTTATTAGGAAAAATATTGAAATGGGAGGTTTTTGTGTTAGGGAAAAAGTATTTAATGTTAGCTCTTATTTTAGGATCGTTATCGACAACAGCATTTGGTTTTGCATTAAAGAATCCTACAAAACCGGAGTTAAAATCATCAAAGTTAGTGTCAGAGGATAGTGAAAGAAAAATATATGAAGAGATTGGATTAAGTGGAAAGTTAAATTATGAAATTTTTAAAACCGCTCTTATAGGTTATAATAAAATTGATGGTAGAAAAAAGGAGTTATTGACAATAATAGATTATTCAAAGCCATCAACAGAAGAAAGATTTTTTGTAATCGATATGAATAAGAAGGAGTTACTTGTACATTCGCACGTATCTCATGGTAAAAATAGTGGAGGGAATATAGCGACTTCATTCTCAAATAAGATGAGCTCAAATAAGAGTTCTCTAGGATTTTTTTTAACTGAAAATACTTATATGGGAGGAAATGGTTATTCACTAGTTTTAAATGGCTTAGAAAAAGGGATAAATGATAAAGCGAAGGATAGATATATTGTAATTCATGGAGCGGACTATGCAAATCCTAAAATTGCTAAATCTCAAGGAAGATTGGGAAGAAGTTTAGGATGTCCTGCACTTCCAAGAGATATTTCTAAAAAAGCTATCGATATGATAAAAAATGGATCGGTTCTATTTGTATATGGAAACGACGCAAACTACTTGGAGAGAAGTAATTATGTATAAAAAGCAGCTGAACTAATTCAGCTGCTTTTATTATATAGATTTTGATGCTTAATATGAATGTCCATTTGTGGGAATGGTATAACAATGTTGAGTGAATCGAATGCAGGTTTGATATTTTTTAAAATAGTAAAATATGTACTCCAATAGACTTCATTTTTAGTCCAAACTTTTAATGCGATATCAATAGAGCTACTGTTATATTTTTCTATATTTATAAAAGGGGCTGGAGTTTTTAATATATTTTCGTTATTTTTAACTAAATCATTTAAAATTTGAAAAACTTGATCAATATTTGTATCATATGCTACGGATACCACGACTTTCATTCTTCTATTTGGTGTTTTTGAATAGTTAATAACTTGATTATTTATAATATTTCCATTTGGTATAGTAACAATGTCATCATTAAAAGTGACGATAGTAGTGGAGAAGACATCAATAGATGAAATAATGCCATAGTTACCAATTATTTCTACTTCATCATCAACAGAATAAGTTTTAAAAACTAAAATGATTAATCCACCAACAAAATTTGAAAGATTGTCTTTTAAAGCTAATCCTATACCTATTCCAATACTTCCAAGAAAAGCTATTAGAGACGTATGTTGAAATCCAATTATAAGTAGTGAAATAATAATAAGTATAATAATGGAACCGGTATCGATAATTGAAGATAAAAAGGTTTTAAAAGAAGAATCGATTGCCTTAAACGCATGAGTTTTATAGTATCTAGATAGAAAACTCTTTACAAGTTTTCGACCGACTATAAAAAATAATAAGGCAATGGTGAATCGAAAAAGAAATATAATTAAGCTATTTGTTAAATTTACTAAAAATTCTTCGTTTGTAAAAGTATATATAACTTGTGCTAAAAATTTTTTATCGTGTTCTACCATAAAAATCACCTCTGTAATAGTTAATTCTCAAAAAAAATAAATTTCCTTTTATATTTAATGGATATAATGTTATAGTGAACTACACCCTACTTAGAATGTCTCGTTCTTGAAGTGAGAGCTTCTAAAAATACGACTGCATTTAAAAGAACTTAATTTATTAGAAGTTTGAATTAATAATATATAAAAGAGAATACACCAATGTGGATTGATAGTTTTATTTTCAGTTTTTTTATGATGTTGTAGGATAAAAAGATAACTTAATAATATTTGTTGGAGGAGTAAAAAATGAAAATTCAAGTTAGATTGGCGACAATTAAAGATGCTCAAGTAATTTATGATTTATTATTTCAATCTTCTGATGAAACAAATTTTTTAGCGGTAGATTCAAAAGAAAGGTTAGAAGAAGAGAAATAATATTGAAAGGATGAAAAGATATTTTCTTCAAAATGGTTTATTACTCTGTATAAATGTAAAGGGGGAGATTAATGAAAAAAATGACAATAGGAATTTTTGCTCCATCAAGTCCTGCTCATATTTTATTTGCATCAAAATATAAATATGCTAAATCTAGGTTATTAGAATTGGGATTTAATGTAAAAGAGGGAAATTTAATTCAAAATGAAAACTTTCAAGGATATCGAACTGCCTCTGGAAAAGAGAGAGCTAATGAATTAATGAATTTAATTTTAGATGAAGATATTGATATTTTAATGCCTGTTATTGGAGGTTATAATAGTGCCAGTTTACTTCCATACTTAGATTTTGACAAAATAAAAAATATTAAGAAGATTCTTTGTGGATATAGTGATATAACAGCTCTTCAAATGGCATTTTTAGAGAAAACAAATTTTTCTATTATATATGGAGCATCACTAATCCCAACTTTTGGTGAATATCATTCTAAAAATATATTTGGAGAAAGTAGTTTTTTTCAGGCTTTAATTGAGAATAGTTATGATTTAATACCTCCTGAAAAATGGTCTAATCAACTTCTAAATGCTTTAACTGAAGAGTGGAAAAATGAGAGGTTATATGAAAAAAATGATGATTGGAAAATTTTAAATGAAGGGGAAGCAAGAGGACGAGTTATCGTTGCAAATATAGAAACGTTTGTTACACTTTTTGGAAGTGATTTTATTCCCGATTTAAAAAATTGTATTCTGGTTTTAGAGGATCAAGATGCTACTATAACTTTAGAGGAAAGAAGTCTAAATGCTTTAAAACTTTATAAAATTTTTGATAATTTAAAAGGTTTAATTTTTAGTAAACCAGAAATATACAACAATAAAAATTCAGGTTTGAAATATGAGGAGCTTATAGATGAGATTGTTGGTAAAAGAGATTATCCTATAATTTATAATTTTGATTGTGGACATACAATTCCTAGTATATGTATTCCTCAAAATGCTATAATGAATTTAGTAGCAAAAAATGGCGAGGTTAAGATTAAAATAGAAAAGAACTATTGAGAAAAATATTTTTGATGAGATTAATCAAAAAAAATTAAAACTAGATGAATTAAGAACAGTGTTAGAAGGAACAAGTAAAAAGTTTAAGAAAACATTTAGAGGCTTTTTAAAAGGTAGGGTATCATGTAGTTCTAGATAAAGCACATACGACAGGAGAGAATTTTGATTTTGTTTCTTTAGTTATGAGAGAAACGAATGAGATGTTAGATTGCTATATATCTTTGCAATAATAAATTTTTAAATATAAAAAGCTTGATTCTCTAATGGAAATCAAGCTTTTTATATTTAAATTATATACTTTAAATTAAAATAAATTTATAAAAGGAAATTTAGAAATTACAAGAATAAACAACCTAGAAAGGGGGGGAATAGGACTATTAGTTTTCAGAGAGTGCAATTAACTTGGGGTAAATCTACAAGAATTTGAGAAAAGTTTTTAATAGTTAAAGGTGAAGATGAAAAATATAGTAGGTAGTTAATTGTTGGTTAATAAAAGGAGGGGATAATCTATGAAAAGTTATATTATGGGTGTGGTTATTTTAATAGTGGCGTATTTAACTTATGGAAAATATTTAGAAAGGAATTTTGCTATAGATGATAGAGAGACACCAGCATTAGCAAAAGCTGACGGAGTAGACTTTGTACAGATGAACTGGATTAAAAGTTTTTTGGTTCAATTTTTAAATATAGCTGGACTTGGACCAATTACTGGAGCTGTGGCAGGTGCCATGTGGGGGAGCTCATCTTTTTTGTGGATTGTATTTGGAACTATTTTTGCAGGAGCAGTTCATGATTATTATACAGGAATGATTTCCATGAGAAATAATGGCGAAAATATGCAAGAGTTGATTGGAAAATATCTAGGAAATAAAGCAAAAGTCTTTGCCAAATATTTTTTAGTTCTACTTTTAGTTATTGTTGGAGTTGCATTCATAACAGGTCCAGCAGAGATTTTACAATCATTTACAGGAGTTAATAAAGAACTATGGTTAGTATTAATTGTAGGGTATTATATAGTAGCAACACTACTACCTATTGATAAAATTATAGGAAGGGTGTATCCATTATTTGCGGGAGCTTTAGTTTTAATGATGTTTTTATTGATTGGAGCAATGTTAGTAAAAGGTGTAAAAATACCAGAGATAACTTTTGGAAACTTGCATCCTAAAAAACTTCCAATATTTCCATATATGTTTGTTGTCATTTCCTGTGGAGCAATATCTGGATTTCATTCAACACAATCTGTGTTGGTAGCAAGATGTCTAAAGTGTGAAAAAGACGGAAGAAAATCATTTATGGCAGCTATGTATTTAGAGGGATTTGTAGCTTTAACATGGGCGGCAATCTCTTTAGGTTTTTTTAATGGTGTAGAAGGATTAGCTGTTAGTGGAGGAGGAATGGTAGCTGTTAGCAAAATGATAACAGGACTTTTAGGTAAATATGGATTGTTGTTCACATTGTTTGGGTTAATTGCTCTACCAATCACAACTGGAGATACAGCTTTTAGAAGTGCAAGAGTTACAATTGCAGAGGTTTTAAATTATAATCAAAGTTCACTAAAAAATAGATTGTTAGTTGCAATCCCTCTATTTTTGCTAGCTGGTTTCTTATCACAAATTGGATTCAATACTCTTTGGAGATATGTTGCATCTACAAATCAGCTTTTAGCAACATTGGGATTATGGACATGTACGTATTATCTTATAGAAAAAAGAAAAAATTATTGGATAGCTGGAATTCCTGCGGCTTTCATGACAGGTATGATTACTTGTTATTTTTTAGCAGCACCTGAAGGATTAAGATTAGAAAATATGTATATTGTATATAGTATAGGGGCTTTAAGTTTTGTATTAGCACTAGTAGCTATTGGAATAAAAAATATCAAGGTAAATAAAGAGATAAGCGAGATGAGTATGTAAAAAGAAAAAAATTTAAAATTACAATTTGTTTTTTACTATGCTATAATAGTTCATATCATATCAAAAATTGGAGGAAAAAAATGAAAAAAGTACTATTAATGATTTTTTGTGTATCACAATTAGCTTTAGCTTATAAAGCGAAATCAGAGGATTTATCTAAATATTCAATAGAGAACTATACTCCTCAAATTCAAAAAGCAATAGAAAATACCGGGATTACTTACGATAAGCTGGGAGAAATCTACGAAGCACCGAACTTAGGATATTATAATTTTACTCCAATTGAAAAAGGAGGGAAAATAGTTGCTTACGTTGGATTAACACATATTAAATCGTATAATAAGCATGAGGCACTAATAACAATCATTTCACCAGAAGGGAAATTATTAGGATTCTCTTTGCCAGATGCAAATGCGAAGCATCCAAATGTAAATGAAAAAGAGTGGATAGATAAATATGTTGGAAAAACTGGAGAAGAGCTACCAGTTGATTCTTTAGCAGGATCAACATTCCATGCAAATAGTGTAAATGGGGAGCTTAGAAATACTCTTAGAGCTTTTGAAGCCAACAAGGAAACATTTAAAAAATAAAAAAAGCCCATCAGGGCTTTTTTATTTTGAAAAATCTTCACCTATTTTCCAACACTCTCCTACTTTATCTCCTAATTTATAGTAAGATTTAGTAGACATTTCAAAAAGAATAGGTTTTAAAATATCGTAATTAATATTTCCTTTAGAATTCAAAATCTCAGATTTTATATGTGTATGTCGAACTTTTAAAATATATTGATTATGTTCTTTTGTTTCGTAGTTGTCAGTCACTTCACATTCCATTACAACAGGAGATTGATTTATCATAGGAACATTTCTAATTCCCATAGTGTAATCAAAAACATTCGATTTATCGACCTTTCGTCCGCTAACAATTCCAACAAAATCAGTAGCTTTAAGGATATCTTCTGTAACAATATTAACAGAAACTGCAAATTTATCCTTGATAATTTCGTTGCTAAAATGAGTTTTTTTGATGCTTAACATAATAGAGTCAGTACCAATAATTCCAACATGAGCAATATTAATCCAATTGACTTTTTCGTATTCATCAATCATACCAACAACAACTGTAGGAGTAGGGTATAAAGCTACAAGGGGTCCTAAATTTTTCCACATAAAAAATCACCTCTTTAAAATTTATTTTTGTAATCTTTCTTTTGGTTTGTATGTTTCAAAAAATTCTTTGTTAGCTATTCTGTATACTTCAGAATAATCAAGAGGAGAAATCAAAAAATCCCCTTTCTTAACAATCATTTTTTCTCCCCAAGGTGCTAAAATGAAGAAGTCATCTTCATTTTTAATTTTTACAACTTTAATCTCTCCAATAGGTTTAAAAAAACTCCAAATTTTATTTTCTTTTTTTAAAAAAGTGTATCTCTTTTCAAACTTTTCTTTTGTTACGATATATTCTTCCTTAGCGTCAGTTGTATTTTTAACAATATAGCTAGGAACAGTAACTTTATTTGTTGTTTCTAAGCCATCTTTTGTGAAAGTTTTTATAGTTTCTCCAATTTGTCCCTCTCTGGCTAGAATTGGTTTGAACTTTTCATAAGTGCTACTCTTTTTAAGTAAAGGCATAAGTTGCTCTTTTAATTTTTCTTGAGTTATGGGTGATGAGTTAGCATAAAGTAGATTACTAAGTAAGAATCCTGTAAGTATTAGTTTTTTCATAAATCCTCCAAATTATTTATTCTCATTTAAAAGTTCGTTTATATAAGCTAATCGTATTTTAGATTGATTATCTAAATTTTTACTCATAGAAGTCAAGATAAATTCTATCAGTGCTTGGGTTGAAATAATTGAATTAAAATAGCTGATACCTCTGATATCTGTAAATACAGTAATATCTCCACTGTTAGCAATAGGTGAAGTAGATTTATCAGTAATAACAATAACTTTTGCTTCAGCTTTTTTTGCAATTTCAATCAATAGAGAGTAAGTTTTAGAATATTTAGGATGAGCAATCAAAAATAAACAATCATTCTTCTGGATATCGACTATATTTTTTATAAGTTCAGAATTATTTTGGCTATGAGTAATAACATTTTGCAAAATAAATCCCAAACGTAAACCAAAAAATGATGCTACTCCAGAGACACTTTTAAAACCTATAATATATTTTTTATTGGATTTAAAAAGTATATCAATTATTTTTGAGATTTTATCATAAGAGTTTATATTTATTGTTTCTTCAATATTTTTAAAGATTGAATTAGTAAATGTTTCAATTAGATCATTTTTTTTTAAGAGGTTTTCATTTAATCTTAATTTTTCAGATGGAGTAAGAATTTTATCACTCACTTGTTGTTTTAAGCTATCTTTAAACTCTTTGAAATTACTAAAACCTAGGGATTTGACAAATCTAATCACTGAGGTATCACTCACTTGTAGTTCTGTTGCTATGTCGCTAGATGTTAAAAAATATATTCTATTTTCATTATGGAGAAAGAAATCTGCAATAATAGTTTCAGTTTTTGTTAAACTTTTATTTGCGATTCTTTTTTGTAAAGAATCAATCATAATAAGCTCCTTAAAAAATTATTTATAACATAGCTTACCATATTTTTTCAAATATATAAATATAAAAAATATCGGAAAAATTATAAATAAATAGTACATATAGTTCAAAAAAAACTTGACTATAAAAAGATATGGTAGTATATTTATGAATGTAAATAAACATTTTATAATTGAAATAATTTTTAAAAAACAATTTTGGAGGGTAACAATGAGTAAAAAAGAAAGAAGTGGAAATAAAATGAGCTTTCCACATACATACGTAATTATTTTTGGATTAATTATTTTTGCTGTATTATTAACTTGGATAGTTCCAGCAGGGAATTTTCCAAGAGTAAAAGATGCTGTAACTGGAAAAACTGTTATTGTTGCAAATCAGTTTACTTTTATAGAGAATACACCAGTTAGTTTTTTAGATATTCCATTTAAAATTGTAGATGCGTTAAATAAATCTAGCAGTATAATATTTTTAGTTTTAATTGTTGGAGGAGCATTTCATGTGATTATAAAAACAGGGATGTTTCAAGCTTTGACATCTAAAGTAACTAAAGTATTTTCAAATAAAGATCAACTCCTGATACCAGCTTTTACAACAATATTTGCCATAGCTTGCATGAGTATGGGAGTTAACACGTTTATTGGATTTGCACCAGTTGCAATAATTTTAGCAAGATCAATGGGGTATGACGCAATAGTTGGAATATCTATGGTAGCTTTAGGAGGGGCTATTGGTTTTAGTACAGGAACATTTAACCCATTTACAACAGGGGTTGCTCAAGCATTAGCAGGATTACCAATGTTTTCTGGATTAGGTTATAGAATTTTTTGTTTAGTTGTATTTTTAGTTGTAACAAATATCTATATATTAAGTTATGCTAAAAAAATAAAGAAAAATCCAGAATTAAGCGTTGTTAGAGACTTAGAAAAATTGGAAAACAATATGGAGAGTGAAGGAAATACTATGCCAGAAATAGAGAAGAGACACTACTTAGTATTGGCAATTGTAATTGGATTATTTACATTGCTAATATATGGTGGAGCGGCATGGCACTGGGGTCTAAATCAGAGTGCTGCACTATTCATCTGGATGGCTATTTTGGGAGGATTAGCTTATGGGTTTTCACCAAGCACGATTGCAAAAGAATTTGTGCAGGGAGCAAAAGCCTTAGTATTTGGAGCTTTAATAATAGGAATAGCTAGAACAATATCTATAATATTAGATGATGGAAAAATTTTAGATACGGCTGTTTATTATTTAGGGAATATGTTAGCATCTTTACCACACGTGTTACAATCTATAGGGATGTTTTTAATGCAATTATTTATAAATGGTTTGGTTACTTCAGGAAGTGGTCAAGCAGCGGTAACAATGTCGATAATGTTACCAGTGGCAGATATGATAGGAATGACTAGACAAACAGCAGTTTTAGCATTTAATTTCGGAGATGGATTTAGCAACTATGTTCTTCCAACGTCGTCGGCATTGATGGGATTTTTAGCTATAGCTAATGTATCCTATGAGGATTGGATGAAATATATGGGGAAATTGTTTTTAATATGGATAGTGACGGGATCAATACTTATAATCGTAGCGAATTGGATAGGATATGGACCATTTTAGTTAAAGGAGAGATTATGAAGCAGGAAATTTTAGAAAATATTGATGAATTGAAAAGCGATTTAATTGGATTAGGGGATTTTATTTTTGATAATCCAGAACTTGGACTAGAAGAGTATAGAAGCTCAAAAGAGATAACAGATTTTTTAAAAAAAAATGGTTTTAAAGTAGAGATGGGAATAGGTGGATTTGAAACAGCTTTTAGGGCTGTTTATGAGGTCGGAAAAAATGGTCCATCTATTGGATTGTTGTGCGAATATGATGCATTGGAAGGAATGGGACATGCGTGTGCACATCATATGCAGGGACCAAGTATAGTAGGAGCAGCTTTAAGTATAAAAAATAAATTGAAGAGTAAAGAATATAAAATTGTAGTTTATGGTACACCAGCAGAGGAAACAATAGGTGCAAAAGTAAAAATGTTAGAAAATGGTTGTTTTAATGATATAGATGTTGCTTTGATGATGCATGGTGCTCCGGATACAACAACAGATATAAAATCGTTGGCTTTATCAAATTTTACAGTAAAATTTCATGGAGTTAGAGCTCACGCAGCTTTAGCACCAGAAAAAGGTAGGAGTGCTTTAGATGGAATAATATTATTATTTCAAGGAATTGAATTTTTAAGAGAACATGTGAGAGAAGATGTAAGAATACATTATACTATAACAAATGCAGGAGGGCCTGCAAATGTTGTTCCAAAGTATGCGGAAGCAAATTTTAGTATAAGGTGCTATAATAGGGTTTATCTGGATCATGTCATTGAAAGATTCAAAAAAGTTGTACAGGGTGCATCTCTTATGACAGAAACGGACTATGAAATTGTAGAAACAAAAAGATTAAACAATAAAATACCTGTTTTGAAGCTTAATAAAGTTCTTATGAGCAATGCAGAATTGGTAAACGCTCCGAGGTTATCTCCTCCTAGAGAAAAAACAGGTTCTACAGATTTTGGAAATGTAATGTATCATGTACCGGGATCATGTATAAGAATAGCTTTTGTCCCTGAAGGAACCTCATCCCATTCGGACGAATTTTTATGTGCTGGAAAAAGTGAAGAAGCACACAATGCTATAATATTTGGAGCAAAAATTTTAGCAGGAACTGCATATGATTTAATAACTAATGCAGATTTATTGAATGAAGTTTTAACCGAATTTAAGCTCAATAAAGAAAAAAGTGAAAAAATGTAAATTAGGTTATTGAAAAATCACATTTAAAATACTATACTTATGGAGTATAGATGGAGGTGTGATAATTGAAGATAGGAATATTTTATAGCAGTGCTAGAGGTAAAAGTGAGTTCACAGCCACTTTGATAAAGGATTTATTAAAAGAAAATTGTGATGTATATAAAATAGCGGATGATAATGCTATTGTAAGTTTAATGAAGTATAGAAAATTAATTTTCATTGTTCCAACTTATGGTTTTGGTGAGCCACATGAGGATTGGAAAAAAGGAATTGAAAAAATTTCAAAAGTAGATTTTGAAGGGAAATTCGTTGGAATCATAGGCAGAGGAAACCAAGGTTTTTATGCAGCTACATTTGTGAATGGGATGAAACCACTGTATGATATTTTAGTTGAAAAGAAAACCAGCATAGTCGGTTTTACAGAAACTAAGGGATATGATTTTGTAAAGAGTAGTGCAATTGTTGAAGGGAAATTTGTTGGACTACCTTTGGATGAAATATTTATGCTTCAAGAAACAAAAGAAAAGCTAAAAAAGTGGATAAAAAACAATTTTGGTGAGTTTTTAAATGAAGAATAAACAAAGATATTTTGAGTTTATAGATGTTTTTCAAAACCAAAGAGATTTTTTTAAGTGCCATGAGATTTTAGAGGAGATTTGGATAGAGGAGACTAAATGCGAAACTAGAAAACACCTAGCAATAAATCTCTTGTTAATATCTGTTGAGTTATATCATTGGAGAAATAAAAATTTTAGAGGTGCTATTCAAGTTTTAGAAAACTCGTTAAACAATTACGATGAAATATCCACGGAATTAGAGATAATAAATATAGATTCAAAACGTTTGAAACAAATAATTTTAGATGTTATAGAAAATTTAAAAAACAAAAAAGATTATGAGGAAGTTTATCTTCCAATATTTAATTAAAAAAACCAGAGAAAATCTGGTTTTTTTAATTAATATATCAAATTATTTAAATCGTAACGAATAACATTTGAAAATTTGTCTTCTAAAATTTTTTTAATAATATCTCTTTCGTCATCATAAAAAGTAGAGCTATCGTATTCTCTCATTCTGAGAGTATAATTTTCATTAAATTCAAAATGTCTAGTAGAAGGCGTAGAGCTTTGGGTATAAATCTTATAGTAACCACTTACAGTAACTTTTTTACGAGTAGTAAAAATTTTTTCTTTTTCTCTAGTAACTTCTTTTGTCTCAAGAGTTCGTACATAAATATTGGAAAAATTAAAATCTATAAGATAATTTTTAGAATTGAGTCTTGGAAAAGAGTTAAAACCTCTAAAAATTACATAATTTCCCAAGTTTCTATTAATATTCATATCGGCAGCATATCTTAGAGCGTCTGTCAGGAGGTAATCCAGTTGAGAAAACCCTCTAAAAGATGAATTGATATAAAGATTAACAGTTACATCACCTTCTAATTTAAAAATAGCACTATTTATAATGTAGCTATTTATATATGTGTTTATTTTTTTATAAAAATCTATATTTTGAATTTTTTGACTACGATTTATATATATTTTTTCATCTTTTAAAACAAAATCCTCAAAAATTTTAGTAATTTTAACTTTAGATTTATTAAAATCATTGTAGTCAACCGTTATGGTAGGAAATTTAGATTGTATTTTTTTAAACTCCTCAACAGTTAAAAGATATAGATTGAGCGTGTTTAAATCTTGTTTAGTAAAATATTTATTTTTTAAAATTCTATTTTTGATGCCAGTTATTTCAAAATATTGTTTTTGATATTGTAGTATTCCAAGTTGGGATTCGGGGGAATATTCCAAACCAGATATCAGTTTTACGGTTCCATCTGTTGTTATTCCATGAGAGTTATATATATTTATAGCACTTGAAATCTTATTGTTACCAATAGAGGTCATAATAGCACTACATCCAAAAAAAAGTGTTAGAAAAAAGCTAATAGCAATGTACTTAATACAAGTCGAATTTTTCATAGAAATCTCCTTTATTTTTACTTATGGAATATATTTTGATTATAACATATTAAAAGTTAAAAATAATAGATATTTTTTCACAAGAACCATTGAAGTTTATATATAGATGTGGTATTATAGAAGGTGTAGACTCTACTTTGGGTAGAATTTACACTTTTTTTTTAAAAAATATGGAGGTTTCTTATGAAGCAAATTTTGATAAAAAATGCATATATAGTGTCAATGAATAAAAAAAGAGAAATTTATAATAATGGTTCGATTTTAATTGAAAATGATTTGATAAAGGCGATTGGAAAAGTTGAAAAGGAATTACTTTCAGAAGAGATTGAAATAATTGATGCAAAGGGAAAGATAGTATTACCTGGTTTAGTTAATACTCATGTCCACCTATCCCAACAGTTAGGAAGAGGAATAGCGGATGATGTAGATTTATTAACTTGGTTAAGAGAAAGAGTTTGGCCTTATGAGAGTAATTTTGATTATGAAAGTTCGTTGATTTCCTCGACTGCTTGTTGTGTAGAGATGATAAAATCTGGAGTTACAACATTTTTAGAAGCGGGGGGTCAATTTGTAGAAGCTATGGCAGAAGCAGTGAAAATTACAGGGTTACGTGCAGCATTATCGAAATCAGTTATGGATGATGGTATAGGATTGCCAGAAAAATGGATAAAGACGGCAGATGAAGAATTAAAAGTTCAAAGAGAACTGTATGATAAATATAACAACACAGCAGATGGAAGAATTAGGATTTGGTTTGGATTAAGAACTATTTTTAATAATTCTGATGAATTAATAGTAAAAACAAAAAAGATAGCGGATGAATTAAATACAGGAATTCATATGCATATAGCTGAAATAGCAGAGGAAAATGATTATGTGAAACTAAATAGAGGGAATTCAACCGTTGAACATCTTCATAAACTAGGAGCTTTAGGACCAAATTTATTAGCGGTACATACAGTATGGCTAACAGATAGAGAGATAGATTTATTCAGGCTATATGATGTGAAAGTCTCACATAATCCAGCAGCAGCAATGAAGGTTGTGCTGGGGTTTGCAAGGATACCGGAAATGTTAGAGAAGGGACTAAACGTATCTATCGGAACGGATGGAGCACCTTCAAACAATAGAATGGATATGATGAGAGAGATGTACTTGACCTCTCTAATCCATAAAGGAAGAACATTGAATCCAAAAGCTGTACCAGCAGAACAAGTATTGGAGATGGCAACTATAAATGGTGCCAAATGTGCGTTACTGGAAAATGAAATAGGAAGTCTAGAAATTGGAAAGAAAGCAGATTTAATAATTTTAAATCCAAATACAATACATTCTTTACCACTTCATGATCCAATAGCTAATATTGTTTATACAATGTCCAGTGAAAATGTTGAATCTACAATGTGTAATGGAAAATGGTTGATGAAAGATAGAGAAGTTTTGGTCTTAAACGAAAGAGAGCTGATTGAGAAGCTAAATAGAAAGTCTAAAGATATAAAAAATAAAGCAAATATAGTTTTACCAAATAGATTTCCTGTAATAGATATAATATAATTGGAGGGTTAACAAAGTGGAAAAAGTAGTAGAAAAGAGGAGTATGTTTCTTGATGTATTGGAAAAAATATTTAAAGTTGAAGAGAGAGGAAGTTCGATAAAAACAGAGGTTTTAGGAGGGCTTACGACATTTTTGACAATGGCATATATAGTTTTTGTAAATCCAGCTATTCTTTCTGCAACTGGAATGGATAAAGGTGCACTTATAACAGTAACTTGTTTGGCAACGGCAATTGGAACAGGAATTGCTGCTTTATGGGCAAATGCACCATTTGCTTTAGCACCGGGAATGGGATTAAATGCATTTTTTACTTATACATTAGTTTTAGGGCAAGGAGTTTCTTGGGAAGATGCGCTAGGAGTTGTGTTTATATCGGGGTTATTTTTTCTAATTATGACATTGGGAGGAATTAGAGAGAAAATAGCCAATGCAATCCCTAGTGTGGTTTCTACAGCAGCGACTTCAGGAATAGGTCTTTTTATAGCTTTTATTGGATTGAAAAACATGGGAGTAATTGTTGCAAATGATGCTACTTTTGTAGGACTAGGAGATTTTTCAATATTGACAGTACTAGGAATTTTAGGTTTGGCAATTATGGCTATTTGTGAGATAAAAAAAATAAAAGGTGGAATTTTAATAAGTATTGCAATAACAACGATTATTGGAATATTTCTGGGAATTGTTGAAGTTCCGAAGGCAATTATTTCAATGCCCCCGTCAGTGAATCCTATTTTTATGAAAGTAAATATATTAGGAGCGTTGCGAATATCATTAATAGGCTCGATATTTTCATTTATGTTTATAGATTTATTTGATTCACTTGGATTTATGATGGCTTGTTACAAAAATATGGGATTGGTTCAAGGGGATGAAGGTGCCAAAGGTTTAAAAAGGATGTTACAAGTAGATGTATCTTCAACACTGATTGGAGCAGTTTTAGGGACTAGTACAGTAACATCATTTGCAGAGTCAGCAGCTGGAATTTCTGCAGGAGCTAGAACGGGATTGGCTTCCTTAATCACGAGTGGTTTATTCCTATTAGCTTTATTATTTACCCCAATAGTTGGGATAGTACCAGGATATGCATCCGCTCCAGCA